>JBDTTK010000152.1:0-8004 GCA_039930685.1 Bryobacteraceae bacterium
TCAACAATAGTGCTGGATCGGCGCTGGGTTCGATTTCCGCGTGCTGGGTGACATTGATCGATTCCATTCCGGGCCGCCAGCGTACCGATCCCTCGGCTGGCAAAGGAGCAGACACCGGAGGCGGTACGAGGATTTGCTCTGGTTGATGTAACGGCAATGGAGCAGCTATTCGATCGGGATCGTCAGTTTCCGTGGACCCTTCCGCGGACCGTTCATCTTGCGGGACTCGGATACGATCGGAGTCCTTGTGCACTCGAGGTTCAGCACCGCTCAGGAGACGGTTGATCTTAACTGCTTCGATGATCGGAAGCGCCGCCGGCTCGCTGTTCATCCGAACTGGCTCCTGCGCCTTCGAGCCTTCAGGCATCGGGGTCGAACGAGTGGCGATTCCTGGTTCCGTGCCAGACGGAATGATCTCTTCCGTCGTACTCACCAAATCGTCCTCAGCGGCGTCGGCGAGCGCATCTTGCGGGGGAGCCGAATCGGCAAGCACCCGGGCGAGGTCAACCGAAATTGTGTGTGTCTGCGCGGTGATGCTTCGTGCCGGGGAAATTCGTGCTGCAGCGGGCGTGACATCGAAGCATCCCGCCGGTGGCATCGACGTCGCCGGTACCTCGGGTTGGCCTGGCTCCGAATTGCCCGACGGCATTGCGGACCCTGCTGCTGATTCCGGGTCCACAGTTTGTGAAGAGTCGGCTGGCCGTGCCGCGACTGGAAGTGCCATGGCGAAGAGTAGAGCGAGTACGTCGCCAAAGGGCGTGGCCGCCTGTGGCTCGGCGGGCGGGAACGAGCCCGGAGGAATCGCGACAGTCGGTGCGGCGCCTGAGATCTCGATCACGAGGCGAGGGGATGCAGTTCGATTGCCAAACGCCGATCTCTTGGGAATGCGACGTCAAGCGACGACGAGCAACGGTTTCGGCGTTTCAATCCGGCACGAAGTTGTCACTCCTAATGGCGCAGACGACAAAACAGTGCCGCTTTGGAACCCGTCCGACGGGACAACACCTGGTGAGTGAAGCGTTTTATGTTTCGGTTGCCGACGTGCAATGCATCGCAGCGGCAATGGATTCGCTATTGATCAGCACCGCCAGCGGAATGAAGGCCCGCATGGAATCTCTAGAGATGCTGGCGAATAATCTGGCCAACCTCTCGACTTCGGGTTTTAAGCTGGATCGCGAGTCCTTTTCTCTGTACGCCTCGCCGGAGGCAGAGAGTGGCAACGGCTCCAACACGATCTCGCAGTCGCCGATTCTAGAGCGGCACCGGACCGACCTCAGTCAAGGATCGCTCACGGAGACGGGCAGTCCGCTGACCGTCGGGCTCTCCGGACCAGGGTTCCTTCGCGTGACGAAGGGCAGCGACCTCGTGTACACGCGAAACGGCCAGCTCCGCATTGGAGCGGCCGGCTCGCTCGAAACGTCCGAAGGTTATGGGCTACGCAATCGGCAAGGTAAGCCGATCATCGTAGATCCGTTACAGGCGGTCGACATCGACCGCCAAGGCATCATTCGCCAGGGCAATCACGAGATTGGCCAGATCGACCTGGTTGCAGTCGACAATCCAGACCAGATGGAAAAGCTGGGTGCGACATATTTCATGGTGTCGCCGAGCGCCAGCGTTCACTCATCCGACGCCGAGGTCCGGCAGGGTTACATCGAAAACTCGAACGTCAATCCGGCCGATGCCTCGATTCGCCTAGTCAGTGTGATGCGCCAGTTTGAAATGCTCCAGCGCGCGATGCAGCTGGGCGCCGACATGAACCGGAAAGCGATCGACGAGGTCGCCAAAGTGAGTTAGGAGAAATTGCCATGTTGAGAGCTCTTTACAGTGCCGGAAGCGGCATGAACGCACAGCAGATGAACATCGATACCGTCGCGCACAATCTCGCGAACGCGAACACGGCTGGTTTCAAGATGAGGCGGACCCAGTTCCAGGATTTGCTGTATCAAAGCTTTCTCCAGCCAGGAGCCGCCGCGGGTTCGCAGACTGTTGTGCCGAGCGGCCTCCAAATCGGGCTGGGGACGAGACCATCGGCTAACTCCGTAGTCTTCTCACAAGGAAATTTTCAGCAGACGGATAACCCGCTCAACGTTGTCATCGAAGGCAAGGGGTTTTTCCAGATTCGCCGTCCAAGCGGAGAGATTGCTTACACGAGGGCGGGCGCATTTCAAATGGATCGGGACGGAAATCTAGTGACTGGCTCCGGTGATCCCATCGAGCCTCAGATCACGATCCCGCCGCAGGCGCAGAGCATCACGATCGCCGCGGACGGAACGGTCAGCTATACGCAGCAAGGCCAAACCGCCTCGCAAGTTGCCGGACAGATTCAACTCGCGAATTTCACGAATCCAGGTGGCCTGAACAGCCTCGGCAACGGTCTCTTCTTGCCGACCGACGCGAGCGGCGATCCGACGATCGGTAACCCCGGAGGACAGGAGGGTTTGGGCTCCCTGCAACAGGGCTACCTCGAAGCATCGAATGTCAGCATCGTCGAGGAATTCATCAACATGATTGTCAGTCAGCGGGCCTACGAGGCAAACTCCAAAGTCGTGAAGGCGGCCGATGAAATGTACCAGCAGGTCAACAATGTTACGCGCTAGAGCGCGCTGCGTTCTTCTCGCGGGTTGGCTGATGAGTCAAACGGCTGACGCTTCACCTGGCGACGCGTGCATCCCCGTAGCTGGAGATCGAATTCGCGGCACAGACCTTCTAGCGGCCGGACCTCGGTTTCAGGATGTGGAGCCCGGACTGGATCTCGGCTCTGCGCCGGTTCCGGGCTTGGTTCGCGTGCTCCGGCCGGGTGGCCCTTACGGCGGCGTCTGTTTCGAGAGGGTAACGCGGCCGATCGAGCCGGAGTGGATCAAGGACGCGATGAGGAAAGCCCTTGCCGGACAAGCCGTCCGCATCGAGATATTGGAGTTCAGCAAGGTGCGGATTCCCGATTCGAAGATCGAGTTTCCTGCATCCGCTTTGTCGCGTCCACCACTCGCGGATCCTTCCGCTGCCGTGGTCTGGCGAGGTCGAGCTATCTACGCGGACCGCCGGAGTCTACCAATCTGGGCCCGAATCCGTTTGGCCGTCAAGTCCACCTACTTGACCGCCGCCCGCGACCTGCAGTCGGGTCACCTCGTCACGGCGGAAGACATCTCAGAAATGAGTGGATGGAGATTTCCGGTGTTCGAGTCCGTCGAGATCCACCCGCTTGACGTCAATGGCTTGATAACGACTCGGCGCATTTCCGCCGGAGACCGGTTGGACCTAAGGACGTTGGCCGCACCACGGGTCGTCGAAGCAGGCCAATCCATCGAAGTTCGGGTCTTGGGTGCCGGCACGCAACTTACCGCCACAGCAACGGCAGAGCGCGGCGGGAGGCTGGGAGACATGATCGTAGCGAAGAACGACCAATCCGGAAAACGTTTTCGCGCGCGCATTACCGGTCCGGGACAAGCTGTCGTGGTGGTTGCTGGAAGGCGTTAGGCTCGAAATGAAAATCTTCCATATTCTCATAATCTTTCCGGTGTTGGCAGATTCGAGTCTCATAGCGGCAACCAAAGGAAAGCCTCGCGGATCCCGTGAACCGGATGAAATTACTGCGCGGCAATCGACAGTGGTCGTTGCAGAGCCTGCGCCGGGGCCGTCCCCCGGCTCCTTATTTGCGCCGAACTCCCGGATGGCAGATCTCGGGCGGGATCTTCGGGCGAATCAGGTAAACGACATTGTCTCGATCGTTGTTTCCGACAGCGCTTCCGCGGTTTCGAAAGGCACATCAAACACTTCCCGCAAGACATCCGCGAATTCTTCGATTACAGCTGCCGCCGGGGTTCTTAGCGCGGCGTCCCGCTTGCCCAGCCTCGCCTCCATGAGCGGCGATCAGCAACTCCAGGGGCAAGGCCAAACGACCCGACAAACGACGCTGACGACGAGCCTGTCGGCGCGAGTCATTGAAGTGATGCCGAACGGCAATCTGGTGATCGAAGGAAGCAAGGACATCCTTGTGAACTCGGAGCGCCAATGGATACTCGTTCGAGGAGTGATCCGGCCCTCCGATCTTGGTCCGGCGAATTCGATTCGCTCCGAGAAGATCGCCGGCTTTGAGATTCGCATCAATGGGAAGGGTGTGGTCGGCGACGCTATTCGGCGTCCTAATTTTCTCTACCGCTTGATCCTGGGTTTATTGCCGTTCTAGGAGAACGAATGCTGCGCATGATACTCGGCTTACTGTTGCTCTGTATACCCGTCAGGACGAGCGCTGCGATGCGCGTCAAAGAATTGGCTTCGCTCGAAGGAGTCCGCGAGAATCAGCTCATCGGCTACGGAATTGTCGTTGGTCTCGCCGGGACCGGCGACAAGAGGCAGACCGTCTTCAGCACCCAAACGCTTACCAACATGCTGGAGCGAATGGGCGTTTCCGTATCGCCTTCCGCGCTGCTTGTACGCAATATGGCTGCTGTCATGATCACCGCGAGTCTGCCGGCCTTTTCCCAGCCAGGATTACGTATCGACCTTACCGTCGCCGCCATTGGCGATGCCACCAATCTGCAGGGGGGCCTCCTACTCTTGGCGCCGCTGCGGGGCGGCGACGGCCAAACCTATGCCGTGGCACAAGGAGCCGTCGTCACTGGAGGATTTGTTGCGGGCCGCGGCGGGAATTCGCAAACGCTCAATCACCCGACGGTAGGCAGGGTGCCGGGCGGTGCCATCGTCGAAAAGGCAGCGCCCTCCGTTCCGCCGTCTTCGAAGGTGCGCCTTCAATTGCATCAGGCGGATTTTAGTACCGCGGCGCGGCTGGTCGAGGTCGTAAACAAGAAGTTTGCCGTGGATAGCCGTCCGGTGGCCCGGGCGGAGAATCCGGGACTGGTCGTAGTCGAAACGCCCGCCTCTTTCGCCGGCCGGCCGGTCGAGTTCGTCGCCGCGCTGGAGTCTCTTACTGTTGAAGCCGACCGAACATCAAAGGTTGTAATCAATGAGCGGACCGGTACGCTCATTCTCGGCAAGGACGTGCGGATCGCTCCGGTCGCGATCCTGCATGGCTCGTTGTCGGTGGAAGTGCGAACAAACTTTGACGTATCTCAGCCGGAGCCTCTTTCTACGGGCAAGACCGCGGTCACTACCCAAACGGCAGTCGACGTCAAAGAGGACAAGGTGAAGACAATTTCGCTGAAACAGGGTGCCAGCGTCGAGGACCTCGTCCGGTCACTCCAGGCGATTGGGTCGACGCCCCGCGACATTATCGCGATACTCCAGGGCCTCAAAGCTGCTGGCGCGTTGGAAGCCGAAATCGAGGTGATTTGATGGAGCTTTCTTCGATTGGTTCGTTGTCTTCTTCTACTCCGGCCCCGGTCGAACCGCCGCCAAAAACGATCAAGGATGCCGCTTCACAATTCGAAGCCCTCCTGCTACAGCAAATGCTCAGATCGGTCCGCGAAGCCTGCGATTCCGATACTCAGGATCAAGCAGCCGCCAACATGAAAGAGTATGCCGAGCAAAACCTCTCTCAACTGCTGGCAAAAAGTGGAGGGCTCGGACTCGGTGCCCTGCTGGCTCGCGGCTTGGAGCCTGCAGGAGGCACGAATCAAGCCGGAGCCGCAAAAGTTGGTCAGGCAGATCGGAGACAATGAGGCAACATGGAAATCAAAGCGAATATCGATTCCGGTTCCCGTGCGGCCAATATCGAAGAGACGTCGGCGGCTCGCAAGGCGTCCGACGCGAGGGATCGCAAGTCGGATCTTGGAATCGGCTCGTCGAACGATCACGGGGATCGCGTCACTTTATCATCCGCCGGCTCTGATGAACTGCAACGCGCGCTACGGGTCGAAGCGCTCGGGCAGACCGTCGCGGATGGCGCGTATGATCCTCCGTCGAAGGAAGTCGCTCACAAGATCGTCGCCAGCGCGATCCACGAGTCCTAGGATACGTCACACAGGCCCGCCGGTAATCTATTCGGAGGCCAGCCACACGAAGCTGTTTGCCGCTCCACCCGACGCGAGCCTCGAAGCATCTACATGACCGAGCTAAGTTCCTTCCAAGGCCGGTTCTGGGACTCGGCGACCGCTGGATAGGTAATATGCCCCTTGTAGGTGTTTACGCCTTCACGGATCGCCTGGCTCTGTTCGCACGCCTTTTCGAGGCCCTTGGTGACCAACGCCATCAGGTATGGGAAGGTCGCATTATTCAGCGCAAACGTCGATGTGTGGGGAACCGCGGCCGGCATATTCGAGACGCAGTAGTGAAGCACGCCGTCCACGAAATAAATCGGATCGGTGTGCGTAGTGGCATGCGCGGTCTCAAAGCATCCGCCCTGATCGATCGCGACATCGACCATCACGGATCCTTTCTTCATGATCGGGAGCATGTCGCGCCGCACCAATTTTGGCGCGGACGCCCCGGGAATCAACACGGCGCCAATGACGAGGTCCGCATGGCGGAGGGATTCACGGATTGTGTATAAATTTGACGCCAACGTCACCACCCGACTGTCATAAATATCGTCGAGCTCCCTCAGGCGGTCGAGGTTCTTATCGATGATGGTCACGTGGGCGCCGAGTCCGACCGCCATTTTTGCGGAGTTATGTCCGACCACGCCACCGCCGAGAATGACGACATTCGCAGGCGCCACACCCGGTACTCCGCCAAGCAAGATTCCCCGTCCGCCGTTTGGCGCTTCCAGGTACTGCGCGCCGACCTGAACCGCCATTCGTCCCGCCACCTCACTCATCGGCGTCAGCAAAGGCAGCGAGTTGTCGGCTTCCCGGATCGTTTCGTAGGCCACGGCATTCACTTTCGCGTTCACTAACGCCTCGGTGAGATCGGGCAAAGGGGCCAAGTGCAAGTACGTAAACAGCAGCAGGCCGGGTCTGAGGTATCCGTATTCAGACGGCTGCGGCTCCTTCACCTTCACCACCAGATCTGCCCGGCCCCACGCGTCGGCTGCGGTCGGAACGATCTCGGCGCCCGCCTCCATATAGTCCTGATCGATCAGGGAACTGCCGGTTCCGGCGTTCGTTTCGACCACAACCTTATGTCCCGCGTCGACGATCGCCTTCACGTGACTGGGCACTAGCCCTACACGTGCTTCGTGGTCTTTGACTTCCTTCGGAACCCCAATGATCATGTTGTCATCCTTGTGCGGCCCGGTCGGGCCTTTCTTCTCTAGTGTGGATCGGTCGCCGCTGCCGCTGTTCGTTGCGGTCCCAGGCCAAGAGCGATGATGGACTTCGACGACAGCTTTCCATCATCCGCAAGCTTCTGATCCCGCTGAAACTTGCGCAATGCTTCGATGGACTCCGGACCCCAGTTGCCGCTGACATCCCCTTGGTAATAACCGCGTTCCGACAAAGCCCGCTGAATCTCCTGATAGCGCTCGGAAGTAGGTTGACGCTGTGAGGAGCGGGCGGTAGTCTTGCTGATTCGCTTCGATACGGTAACCCTTTTGCTCGAGGCACTTGCCCTCGAAAGCGGTTGCTTTGAGGACGCGGTATGCGCTGGCTGCTTGGATTTGCGCGACGAAACAGCAGCGGATGCCTTCTTTTTGCCTTTCTTCGCCGCGGGCGACTCTGCCTGCAGGAAGAGAGCTGATGGGATCAAACCCAGCGTGAGCGCGAGGATTACGGCCTTAGAAACAAACAACGCCCTTCAGTCTAACAAACACAATCTGAAGCCTGAACCCAAATCACGGAAACGACCCCCGATGAGCCTCGATCTTGAGGACTCACGCGCATATAATTGAACGAAGAGAAAATTTCCTGTTCAAACAGGTCTGGAGGATCTTTGATGCGCCGCATACAGGCTCTGATCGTTGGAATGCTTGTTTTGGCAGTCTCCGTTGCGCCCTTGTCGGCGCAGGCAAAACGGCGGGTGGCTGTAATGAATTTTGAGTACGGAACGGTTTCTACTACTGTTGCCCAGATCTTCGGTACCAATGTTGACATCGGTAAGGGCATCGCCGACATGCTGGTCGACCGCCTCGTAAATGACGGTACCTACTCGGTGATTGAGCGCAAGGCC
>JBDTTK010000153.1:0-7996 GCA_039930685.1 Bryobacteraceae bacterium
GGACGGGTCCGGCGCAGCCATCCGAGAGGCCGGGCGGCGCAAGCGGAAACGCGTTCGACGCGCAGCGCCGTCTGTATAGCTGCGAGTTTCGGGAGCGCCGCGTGGTGCGATTCGACAGCAAGAAGGACAAGCTCGAAGTGCTGGCGGACAAGTTCGAGGGAAAGCGATTCAACGCGCCGAACGATCTGGCGGTCCGGAAGGATGGGCATGTCTGGTTTACCGACCCGGCGTTCGGGAATCAGGCAGACAAGCGGGAGCTCGATTTTTATGGCATCTTTCACATTTCGCCGAAGGGCGAAGTAGACGCAGCGGCGCGATGGAAAACGAGGCCGAACGGGATTGCCCTGGCGCCGAATGGACGAATCTTGTACGTTTCCAACTCCGACGAGCGGACGGTCCATGCATTTGACCTGGAGCGGAACGGAACCTTGTCGAACGACCGGGTGTTGATTTCGGGAATCGAGGGCGTGCCGGGCGGAATCCGAACGGATGAGAAGGGCAATCTATACGTGGCGGGCAAATATCTTTTCGTTTTTGCGCCTACTGGCAAGCCGATCGGCAAAATCGAGGTGGCGGAACCGCCTTCGAATTGCGCGTTTGGCGACGGCGACTTGAGCACCCTCTACATCACGGCGCGCACGTCGGTGTACCGGGTGAAGATAGGCGTCAAGGGTGCCTCGAATCCTTAAGACACGCGCTCCGAAGGCGGCAAAACCCAGCCGGCGAAGTTCCCGACGTTATCCGGAGAGGCCCGTCCTAGGCGTCGGGGCGTTGATTTTCCGACGCAATTCGATCCTGCTCGTCGAGCGCGGCCGGCAGCCGCTAAAAGGCCAGTGGTCGTTGCCCGGCGGCGTGCTGGAGACGGGCGAACTGCTCGCGGAGGGGATCCGGCGCGAGGTGCGGGAGGAAACAGGCCTTGAAGTCCGGCCGTTGTTTGTCCACGAAGTCTTCGAGCGAATCATGCGCGACGCAGGTGGACGCGCCGAGTATCACTACGTGCTGGTCGATTACGTGTGTAAAGTGGTGAGTGGAGAACTCCTGCCCGCGGACGATGTAAGCAGGGTTGCGTGGGTACCGCGGAAGCAGCTACCCGAGTACCCGCTTACGGAGGGGACGCTCGAAGTGATCGAGCGCGCCTTCGAAGACCGCGATCTGTAGTAGCCGGACAACCTGACTCCATATCCGGCGGAACGACGCCACCGTGAACATTTTCAGCGCAGATATTCTTGAATTCGACGCACTGCGTCAGCTCGTGGGCCGGTATGTCGGCAGCGCCGCGGGGCGCCTGCTTCTCGCGGACGTTGAGCCGCGATCGAACGCAGCCTGGCTGCGGGACAGGCACGCGGAGACCTCGGAAGCGATCGACTACCTGCGCAGAACCCGCGTGGAGCAGACCGCGGCTCGAGGAGCGGCGATCCGTATTCGCTTCTCGGATCTACCGGACACTGCCCGCTCGGTGGCGACGCTGCGCATCGAGGGCGCGGGACTCGAAGCGATGGAGATCCGGCATCTTTCCGCGTTGATCGACAGGGCGGGAGACGCCCGCGCAATTCTGGCCGCAGCCGAGGACGCCTTTCCGAAGCTCGCGGGCATGGTGTCGGTATACGGCGATCTGCGTCCACTGGCGCGCGAGCTAAGCGGAAAAATCAATCCGGACGGCACGGTCGCGGACGATGCGAGCGTTGCACTAACGCGGCTGCGGCGCGACATCGAGAAGCAGCAAAAGAATATCCAGGGATCACTCGAACGCTTTCTCAAGGCGCACCGCGAAGACGGCTTGCTGCAGGAAGAGTTTGTGACGATCCGCAACGAGCGGTTTGTGGTTCCGGTGGTGGCGGGGCAGAAGCGCAAAGTGGAGGGCGTCATCCACTCGGCGTCGGGGAGCGGGCACACGCTGTTCGTGGAGCCGCTCGAAACAATCGACCTGAACAACGAGCTGGTCCGGTTGAACGAGGAGGAGATGCGTGAGGTCCACCGGATCCTGCGCGAGATGACGGATAGGCTGCGGAAGCACGCTCCGGAGATCGCAGCGGCGGCGAAGGCGCTGGCGCGACTCGACCTGCTGTTCGCAAAGGCCGATTTCGCGATTGATTTTGCGTGTTCGGTTCCGCGCATCAGCGAGGACGAGCGACGCATCGTTTTGCGCGAAGCCCGCCATCCGCTGCTCGAAGACATCCTGCGAAGGCAGGGGAAGGCCGTGGTTCCAGTGACACTGGAGTTGGATCAGGAGCATCGCACGCTGCTGATCAGCGGACCGAATACGGGCGGCAAGACGGTAGCGATGAAGACGATCGGACTGCTATCGCTGATGGTGCATTCGGGTCTTCCGGTTACGGCGGGCGAAGCAGAGTTCCCGCTGTTTGACGCAGTGTTGGCGGACGTCGGCGATCATCAATCGCTGGAACACAGCCTGTCGTCCTTCTCGGCGCATATTAAGCGGGTCGGTGAGTTGCTGAACGAAGCCAGCCCAGAATCACTGGTTTTGCTCGACGAGTTGGGGCGCGCTACGGATCCGGACGAAGGCGGGGCGTTGGGAGTCGCGGTGCTTGAGGCATTCCGGCGGAGCGGCTCGTTCACGTTCGCGTCGACGCATTTGCGAGCCATGAAGATCTGGGGGGCGAATACGCTGGGCGTTGTGAACGCCTCGATGGGATTCAACGAAGAGACGCTGGAGCCAACCTATCAACTCCGCACTGGCGCGCCAGGAAAGTCGGCGGGCCTTGACATCGCAAGCCGGCTCGGGTTGTCGCCGGAACTGATTGAGAACGCGCGAGCGAACCTGTCGGGTTCCGAACGGGAGATGCAGCTCTTTCTGGCGCAGTTGCATGAGAAACTCGCCGATGCTTCAAAGGCAGAGGAGGAGTTGAGGGGCAAAGTGGCTGCCGTCGCGGCGCGCGAGGCCACGCTCGAGAAGGAATGGGAACGGAAGTACTCGGCCAAGATCCGCGAAGTGGAACAGCGCAGCGAACAGCTCGCGAAGGACTTCGACGAGAAGGCACGGCAAACCATCGAGCAGATCACGCAGAACGTGGATCAGCGGAAGGCCTCTGAGAACGCGCTGCGCAAAGTGGCAAAGACGCGGAGAGAGTTCCAGGAAACGGTGGAGAAAGAGATTGGCGTATCGCTGCGGCCGGTGTCGGCGGGTCCAGCTCCGTTGGCGTTGGCGGAGGGCGTGCGGGTAAGGCTGAAGGGGGTCCGGCAGTTGGCGCGGGTCCGAAGACTTTTGGATGGGGGCGTCATCGAGGTCGACGCGGGCTTCATGAAGATGAAGGTGACGCGGGATGACATCGAAGAGGTTTTGCCGCCGGATGGCGGGACGAAGCTGCCACGAGGAGTTACTTTTACGCAGGCGCCAGCCGGTCCGTCATGGGACGGGGGCTACCGGGAGATCAACGTTATCGGAAAGCGCGCGGAGGAAGCGATCGACGAAGTCGAGAGGTTTGTGGATAATGCCGCGATGGCGCAAGTTCAGCGGATCCGGATCGTACATGGGCACGGAATGGGCGTGCTGAAGCGGGCGGTGGCGGATCTCCTCAAGAGGAGTCCGCATGTGCTGAAGTTCTACGAAGCGACTCAAGGAGAAGGCGGCGCGGGGGCGACGATCGTGGAAATGAAGGACGATTAGGCTTCGAGTGGAAACAAGTGCCGTAACCATTTCGGGACGGTGCGGTATTTGCTACGAGGAGTGAGACCGATGCGCCATCTTTTCTTAGGTTTGCTGTTAGCGGGAGCGTCTTTGACGCCAAACGCATTCGCTGCGGATGCCCCGCCTTTTGTCTGGCAGGGCGGAATTTCGGGCGGCCGATCAATCGAGATCAAGGGAATTAACGGCTGGATCCATGCCGAGCCTGCGTTGGGAGGGTCGGTCGAGGTTTCCGCGCGGCGGGTGGGACGCAAGCAGGATCCGAACGACGTGAAAATCCAGGTGCTCGAGCACGGCGATGGCGTGACGATTTGTGCCGTGTATCCCGACGCGAAAGACGGGCAGCCGAATGAATGCAAGCCGGGAAAGGCCGGACGCATGAATACCCGAGACAACGACGTGCAGGTAGAGTTCACGGTGAAGGTTCCGGCGGGCGTGAATCTCGTCGCACGGAATGTAAATGGCGAAGTAAAGGCCGAAGGGATGCGGGCCGACGTCACGGCTCATACGGTCAACGGCGACGTAAATGTTTCGACGACCGGATTGGCGATGGCGGATACCGTCAACGGCTCGATCCACGCGACGCTCGGGCAAAACTGGACGGACGATCTAGAGTTCAAGTCTGTCAATGGAAGCATTGATGTGACGCTGCCGTCCGGCGCGAGCACCGAGTTGGACGCGCAGACTGTGAATGGCGGCGTGTATTCCGATTTCCAAATGGCGATTCGCGGCACGCTGAGTCCGCATCGCGTCAATGCGACGATCGGCGGCGGCGGACGACGTCTGAAGGTCCACACGGTGAACGGCGCGATCCGCATCCGTCAGGCGGGTAAGACGGCCTAAGGACAGGCGGGAATTTCGATTTCGAGGAGGCGGGGGCGCGGGGCGCTCCGGCCTCCTTTTTTGCGTGACAGCCGGTCGCGGGGCGGGGCGGTCCGTGTTAGGCTCTAACTCTCGGATGAGTGATCTCCGCTACGCCGTGCGCTCGTTACGCGCGCAGCCGGGCTTTACGCTAGTCGCTGTACTGGCTCTCGCCTTCGGCATCGGTGCTACCACCTCTATCTTTACAGTCATCAACGGGGTACTCCTGCGGCCGCTGCCCTATGAGCAACCGGACCGGCTGGTTTGGTTCTGGTCCGGATCCACGGGGTCGTTGATTTCGCGGGCCGGAATCGCACCGAAGGATTTCGAAGAATACCGCAAGGAAACGAAATCATTTGACCGTCTGGCGGGATTCCTGTTCGGCTCCTGGAACCTGACGGGGGACGGGTCACCGTCGCGGCTGCTGGGCGTTCGCGTTACCGACGGATTTTTCGAGACGTTGGGAGTCAAACCGATTCTCGGCCGCACGTTTATGGCGGACGAACAGCGGGAAGGGCGCAACGACATCGTCATTTTCAGCTACGCCTTTTGGCAGCGCGAATTCGGCGGCGACAAAGACATCCTTGGCCGCAAAGTCACGATGGACGGCAAGACCTTCGAAGTCGTCGGAGTGATGCCCGCGGGATTCCAGTTTCCGCCGGAATCCGACATGTGGGCTCCGCTGGCGCTGGGCGGATCGCAGATGGAAAACCGGTTCCGCGTGCTGCGAATGATCGGCAGGATCCGGCCGGGCGTTGCGAAGGAACAGGCTGAGGCGGACGCGGCGAACGTGGCGTCACGCCTGGCGCGCGAGTATCCCGAGAGTCATCGCGATGGCGGCGGCGTCCACCTGGTTACGCTCGAGCAGGAAGCAGTCGGTTCCGTTCGAACGACGCTCATGCTGTTTCTGGCCGCGGTGGGCCTGGTTCTCTTGATTGCGTGCGCCAACGTCGCCAATTTGCTGCTGGCCAGGGCGGTAGGCCGGCAAAAGGAACTCGCAATCCGGAACGCGGTCGGCGCGACGCGGGGGCGCCTGATCCGGCAATTGCTGGTCGAGAGCGGAGTGCTTGCACTGTTGGGTGGGCTGCTGGGCCTGGCGCTGTCGTTCGCGGGCGTCCGGATGCTGCTTTCGCTCAATACCGGAACCCTTCCGCGGGCGCAGGAGGTCGGGGTCGACTTTGTCGTACTTGGGTTCGCGCTTGCTGTCTCGCTGGGCACGGGACTTATCTTCGGGATCATCCCGGCGCTGCGGGCGTCGCGGGTTGATCCGCAGCGCGTAATGCAGGAGACCGCGCGAGGATCGTCGAGCGGAATTGGAGGCCAGCGGGTCCGAGGAATCGTGGTCGTCACCGAAGTGGCGCTCAGTGCGATGCTACTGATCGGCGCGGGCCTCTTGGGGCGCTCGCTCGACCGGATGCTGGCGGAGAAGCCAGGCTTCGATCCCGACAACCTGCTGACGGTCCAGGTGGCGCTGACCGATAGGAGTTACGCGGACAAGAATCGATGCATCGCGTTCTTTCATCAGTTGCTCGATCAAATCGAGTCGACGCCGGGGGTCCAGGCGGCTGGGGCGTCGAACCGCATTCCACTGAGTGGAGAGACCAATGAGATGGGTTTCTGGATGGATGGGCAGCCGCGGACTCCGCAGAACCGCCTGATGACGAGCAACCGAGTGATCACGCGCGGGTATTTTCACGCGATGAGCGCTCCGTTACTGGCGGGCCGTTCGTTCGAATGGAGCGATACCGCAGATAAGCCCCCGGTGTCATTGGTGAACGAGGCCTTCGCCAGCAAGTACTTTCCTGGACAGTCCGCAATTGGCAAGCGAGTCACTTATGACCTGGGCTATCCGATGGTGGCGGAGATTATCGGCGTGGTCGGCAATTTCCGGCAGGCCGGACTCGGCGCCGATCCGCTTCCGGAAGTGTATACGCCGGTCACCCAAACGACCATTGCCGGACTCACGCTGGTGATTCGCTCGAAGATCGCGCCGGGCGCGTTGATCGCGAGCGTCCGCAAAGAAATCGACTCGATTGACCGGAACGTGCCGACGTACAACATTCGGCCGATGACGCAACTCGTCGCACAATCGATCTCGCAGCCGCGTTTCCGGTCGACGCTGCTGGCGATCTTCTCGGTGGCGGCGATGTTCCTGGCATCGTTGGGCATCTATGGCGTCATTGCTTATTCGGTGACAGAGCGAAGCAACGAAATCGGAATCCGGATGGCGCTTGGGGCGCATCCGTCGGACGTTTTCCGGCTGGTGGTCGGTCACGGGCTGACGCTGGCGGCGGTCGGACTCGCGATTGGGATTGGCGCGTCGTTGATGCTAGGACGGTTCTTGCGGAGCGTGCTCTATGGCGTGAGTGAACTGGATCCGGTGACGTACCTGTCGGCGATTGCGCTGTTCATGGCGGTCGCGGGCTTAGCGAGCTTCCTGCCCGCGCGGCGCGCGTTGCGAGTCGACCCGATGCGTGCCCTTCGGCACCAGTAGGGCGGCCGGCGGTCCGCGCCAGTTTATAATCGGGGTTCGGAGCGCAGGAGCGTTTCCGGTCCGCGAAAACCGCCAACCATGCTCGTCGAGCTCCTCGTTGAAAACTTTGCCGTCGTAGAGCGTGCCCGCGTGCGCTTCCATGCCGGCCTTAATTTGCTGACGGGCGAGACGGGAAGCGGCAAGTCGCTCGTGGTCGATGCGCTCGGCTTGCTGTTTGGCGGACGCGCGTCGGCGGACCTGATCCGGACGGATGCCGAGCGCGCGCGCATCACGGGAATCTTCGAAGCGCCGGTCTCCACGGCCGCAAAGAAGTTACTAGCGGAATCCGGTATCGAAGCCGAGGACGGTGAATTGCTGGTAGAGCGCGAGATCCTGGCGAATGGAAAATCGCGGGCATTCGTCGGAAGCCGTCCGGTAACCGCGGCGCTTCTGCGGGACCTGTCGAGGCATCTTGGGGACATCCACGGGCAACACGATCAGCAGCAGCTTTTTTCGCCTGCGTCCCAGAGAGAGATGCTGGATTCGTTCGCCGGGTGCGAGTCTCAGACGGCGGAGCTGGGAGCGACGTTCCTTCGATGGAAGGCGATTAGCGCGGAGTTGGACGACTTCGAGCGCAACGAGCAGGAGAAGCTGCGCATGGCGGACCTGTGGTCGTTCCAGAAGAAAGAGATCGAGGCCGTCGCGCCACTTTCCGGCGAAGAGGCAGCGCTTGAGAACGAGCGATCGGTGCTGCGCAATGTCTCGCGACTTCAGGAGAATGCCGCTTCCGCACACTCGCTGCTGTATGACGCGGAGGGGAGCGCGGCCGCGCAATTGCGTGTGGCTCTACGGAGGATTGAGGAGCTTGCGCGCGTCGATGATTCGCAGCGCGAGACCGCGGAGGCTCTGAAGCCTGCCCTGATCGCGGTGGAAGAAGCAGGTCGAGCGATGGCGGAGTACGTCGATCGGCTGGAGGCGAATCCGGACCGGCTTGAAGAGGTCGAGACGCGGCTCGCGGC
>JBDTTK010000154.1:0-7966 GCA_039930685.1 Bryobacteraceae bacterium
GGCGAGCGGCCGCCCGATTTTGTGGCTCAATGGCGTTACGAAATGGATCCAATATGAACTGAGGCGCGGCGTGAGAATCGGTACGGGTATGATCCAGCGGCGTCGAAGCCCGAGTTCCTGGGCCATGATGTCCATGATTTCCCGGTAGCTCAAGACCTCAGGGCCTCCGATATCGAACACGCCCCCGGCAGTATCAGCGGACGATAGAACCCCGGCCAGGTATCCGATCACGTTCCGGACAGCAATTGGCTGGCAGGGCGTGGTTACCCACTTGGGCGTAATCATGACGGGGAGGCGCTCGACAAGATAGCGTAGGATCTCGAACGACGCCGATCCGGAACCGATGATCATCGCGGCGCGCAGCACAGTCACTGCGACGCCGGTCGATGCAAGCGCTTCTTCGACCTCGCGCCGGGAGGATAGATGTTCACTGAGCCCGGCTCCTGTCTCGCCGAGCCCGCCCAGATAAATGATGCGCCGGACGCCGGCTTGTTTTGCCGCCTCCGCGAACTTCTGCGCGAGCAGGCGGTCCTGCTCGGCATACTCCGCTCCGGCCGACATCATGGAGTGGACCAGATAGAATGCGGCCCAGCACCCTTTCAGGTTTTGGGCGAGAGATGCATCATCCGACAGATCGGTTTGACGAATCTCGACGTCAGTGCCCGCAGCCCACTCCCGGGTGGCAAGTTTCGCAGGAGAACGAACCAGGCAACGAATCCTGTGGCCGTCCGCAAGCAGGCGAGGCGCCAGACGGCCGCCGATGTATCCGGTGGCGCCCGTTATGGCGACGAATTGCTGCGTGGAATCTTGCGTCAATGGGCGGCGCTACATCGCCGTTACCGAAGCGAGCAACTGAAGGTCCATCGTTGCAGTCGCGTGTCGAATCACCTGGTTTAGTGCCTTCGAACGTGTTCGTGTACGTTCGGCGTCTTAGTGCTCGTGGTCTTCGTGCTCGTGCAGGTAAACCGGTTCCTGGCCCGCCAGGCGGAGACGCTCGTCGAGCGCCATTTCGAGGACCTCGACGTCTCCTTCGGACATCTCGCCGGCGAGGGTTTCGATCTTGCGGTACATGCCCTTGATCCGCCCGCGAGTCGTTTCGCCGGGCATCGCCAGCGCGTATGCAAAGAGGGCATCCTGACGGAGGTCTTCGTCGTCGAACAGGGCCTGGAGCTTGTTCAGTTCGGCGCGGAGGCCCATGTAGCCCGCGCCCCAGACGGCCTGCTTGCGGACAGCCGGATTCTCGTCGTCGAGGTGCGGCGCAAAGTATTTGGCAAAGCCGCGGTCGAGGGAGCGCCACATGGCTTCCATGGCCTTGGGCCGCGCTTCTTCATCGTCGTACAGCTCGAGCACGGCGGCGCGGAGCTTCGGCGTCTCGAGCGCCTGATTCAGGCCAACGGCGGCACCGGCGCGTTCTTCAGCGGGCTTCGCCGCGTCGAGCAGAACGGCGGACATCGCCTCGCGGATCGGCGTCTCGTCGAGCTGTTCCTGGAGCGTCTCCCACGCCTGGGCGCGCACCTTGGCGTCGGCGTCGGACTTGGCGGTTTCAAAGATCCGGTCGCGGACCTTGGGACTCAATTCGGTGTTGAAGAAGCTGTAGGCGGCCTTTTCGCGAATCGCGGCGGATTCGTGGGAGAGCAACTCCAGACGGTCGTTCTCGCTCAGCGCGTCGATCGGAGGCAATTCCTCTTCGGGGTAAAGGGGCCAGATGTCGAACGGCTCGTCAATCGCGGTTGCCAGGGACTCACCGAGTCCAGCAGCGGCGTCTTGAAACTCGCGGCGGAAGTCCTTCTCGCCTTCGGGGATCTCGGCCAGCATCTTTTCGAGCGCGGGCTTCGCTGCCGGATCGCCGTAGATGCCGAGGCAGAAGGCAGCGTCGCTCGCGTCGTAGTCGAGGCGGCTGATCAGAACTTCAAGGATGCGGGGATCGCGGACGCGCAGGCTTGCGAGCAAGAATGCAACATCGCTGTCGACTTCCTCGCCAAGGTCTTCGTAGAGAGCGAGCAAAGGTTCGACCGCGGCGGCGCCTTGGCGCACAATGGCCTCGGTCAGTTCGTCGTAGGATTCGCCTTCGAGTTGCTTGAGAATCTGGATGTAATAGGGTACGGCTTCCGGCGGGTTGAAGACGTGCAGAAGGTCGACGAGGACGCCGTCGAGGTCGCCGATGTCGCCGGCGTCCGCGAAGGCGAGGATCTCGGGAACGACGGCAGGCCCGCGATCGAGGATCGCGTGGAGCCAGCGGTGATCCACAGCGGCGCGGCCCGCCGCGGCAGCCTGTAACAGCTCCGCGACGGACGCTTCCGAGTAACGGTCTGGCGAGAGCAGCAGGGTGCTACTCCTCCTTCAGGACATTGACGGGAATCTCAACGGCGACATCTTTGTGCAGTTTGATGCTCACCTTGTATTCACCGAGCTGTTTGATCGGCTCCGCGAGCTGGATCTTTTTGCGGTCGATCGTGTAGCCCTGCTTTTCGAGCAGAGCCGCGATGTCGGCAGCGGTGACCGAGCCGAACAGATGATCGTTCTCGCCGGCTTTCTGGGAAATGGTCAGCGACACATTGCCCATCAGCTTGGCGAGGTCCGTGGCGCTAGATACTTCTTTGGCGTCGCGGCGCAGGCCCGCCTGGCGTTCCTGCTCGACGATCTTCTTGTTGGATTCCGTGGCTGCGACGGCAAGCCGCTTGGGCAGCAGGAAATTGCGGGCATAACCGGGAGCGACCTTCACAAGGTCGCCGCGGTGGCCGAGCGTTTCGATGTCTTCTCTGAGAATTACTTCCATGGCCATGGCTCGGTTCCTCCTTACACGGCCGTCGCGAACGGCATCAGAGCGATGTTTCGCGACTGCTTGATTGCGTCGGCAAGACGCCGCTGATGCGGCGCGCATACGCCCGAAATGCGGCGCGGCGTGATCTTGCCCTTTTCGGAGATGAAGCTAGAAAGCAGCTTCACGTCCTTGTAATTGATGTCGTCGATCTTGTCGACGCAGAACCGGCACATCTTTTTGCGCCGGAAGTATTGCTTCTTACCGCCCATCGCCTTGTCGCCGCCCGTCGGGCGCTGCGATGCCGCTACCGGGCGGCCACCTTTTGATTCAGCCATATGATTTCTCCGTTGTTCCCTTATTCGGCTTTCGGCGTCTCGGCGGCGGCTTCGACTGCAACCGGTTCAGCCGACGCTTCCGCGGCCGGCGCTTCCGCGACAGGCGCTTCCGCGACGGGCGCGCCAGGCGCCGGAGCCCCCGGCGTGGGACCCGCTTCGGCGGCGGGTTGGGCCGGCGCCAGCGGAGCCGCAGGCTGCGCGACCGGAATCAGCGGCTTTCTCGCCTGGCGCTTTTCGCGCGCCTTGCGCCGCTTCTCGATCTTCTTCATCTTTTCGTCGATGCGGACCGTGATGAACTTGATGACCGAGTCCGTCACGCGCAGGCGGCGTTCGATTTCTTTCACGGCTTCGGCCGGAGCGTTGAAGACGATCAGCGTATAGATGCCTTCGCTGAACTTCTTGACGCGATAGGCGAGGCGGCGGACGCCCCACTTATCGGTCCGTTCAATGGTGCCGCCAGCCGCGGTAATGACGCCCGTCACTTGCTCAATCAGGGCGTCCAGCTCCTCGTCGGGAGTGCCTGGCCGGACAATAAACAACTCTTCGTAAACTCTCATTCTTCCTCTTTCGATAAGCCGGGGGCGCGACGGTTGTGAATCGTCATGGCCTTATGGACGCCCTCAGCAAGTATGGATTCGACAGCGGACGCCGCTTGCGCCACCATCTCCTCCACGTCCGCCTTCTGCCCGCGCTTGAACGGCGCGAGCACAAAGTCGGCTCCATCCGCGATCCGGGAACCCGGATGGATGCCCAGGCGAACCCGGGCAATTTCTTCGGTGCCTACGCTGCGGATCACGCTCTTCATTCCGTTGTGCCCGGCTGCCGAGCCTTTCGGTTTGATCCGCAACTGCTGCCACGGCAGATCGAGCTCGTCGTAGACGACAATCAACCTGTCCGGCCCTAACTCGTATCGGTCGAGCAGCCCCTTGACGGACGGCCCGCTCAAATTCATGAACGTTTGCGGCTTGGCCAACGCGACGCTCGTGCCCGCGATCGTACCCAAGCCGACGAACGCCATATTCTCTTTTCGACCGACGCGAATCGTATGCAATTCCGCCAGCCGGTCGACCACCAGAAAGCCGAGGTTATGCGGCGTCTGTTCGTACTCGGGTCCCGGATTCCCGAGACCCGCAATCAGCCACTCCGCCATACAGCCTGCCGGGCAGCCGGATTACTTCTTCTTCTTGGCGTCGGCCGCCGGAGCCTCTTCGTCCTTCTTGCCCTTCTTGACGACTTCCGGTTCGCCGGCCGCCGGCGTAGCCGCTTCCTCGGTGGTCGCCGCTGCTTCCGCCTTCGGCGCTACGACGTGCGAGATGACCTGGTCGGCGGGGCTCGTCAACTTCATCGAACCCGTCATGGGGATGTCGCCGGCGCGCAGCGCCTGGCCGAGCATGAACTCAACCACGTTGACCGTGAAGGCCTCTGGGATGTCGTCCGGCAGGCACTCAATTTCGATTTCGCGGGTAACGGCTTCGAACAAGCCGCCCTGGATTTTGACGCCCTTAGGCTCGCCCTCGGTGTGGACCGGAACCTTGACAAAGATTCGCTTGGTGAGGTCGATGCGCTTGAAATCCGCATGGAGCAGGAAACTCTTCACGGGATCGATCTGCCAGTCGATGATCATGACCGGCGTGGTCTCTCCGCCCGCGACTTCCAGATTGAAAATCGTGTTGTGCCCGGTGTTTGACCCGAGAATCTTGGCGACTTCCTTTGGACTGACGGCGACCGCCACCGGATCCTTCTCGGCGCCGTAAACGATGGCGGCGATCTGGGACTTCATGCGCAGACGGCGCGCTTCGTTCTTGCCCCGCGTCTCGCGCGGTTCGGCTACGATCGTGATGTCTTTTCTCATTGGAACCTACTCCATCTTTCTCGACTCGGGACTGCCTGAATCAGGCCCACCCTGCTTAGTTTCCAGGGACCATTCCGTCCCGCCAAAAATTCCTTGCGGAGGCATCGGCCTCCACACAAACCTAACTGCTACACAAATAAAGTACTGACCGAGCCGTCCTCATGGATCGACTGAATGGCCTGCGCCAGCAGCGGCGCAACCGAAAGCTGCTTGATCCGCGGACTGGCCGCCGCCGCTCCGTGCAGCGGAATCGAATTCGTAACGACCACTTCCGCGATGCCCGAGGCTTCGATCCGCTCCATGGCCGGACCGCTCAGCACCGCGTGCGTCGCACACGCCCGAACGCTCCGCGCGCCGACTCTGAGCAGCGCCTCGGTGGCCTTCACCAGAGTACCAGCCGTATCGATGAGATCGTCGACGATCAGGCAGTGCTGACCCTCGACGTCACCGATGATATGCATCACTTCCGCCACGTTCACATCCGTACGCCGCTTGTCGATGATCGCGAGCGGCGCATCCAATCTCTTGCCGAACGCCCGCGCGCGTTCGACGCCGCCGGCGTCCGGCGAAACCACCGTCAATGATTCGCCCCGCAGCGGAGCGAAATGGTCGATCATGACCGGCGTCGCGAACAAGTGATCCACCGGCACGTCAAAAAATCCCTGGATCTGCGCCGCATGCAAATCGAGCGCTAGAATCCGGTCCGCGCCAGCCCGTTCGATCAGGCTCGCCACCAACTTCGCCGAAATCGGCATGCGGGGCCGGTCTTTCCGATCTTGGCGCGCATACCCGTAATACGGCAAACATGCCGTAATCCGGTCGGCGGACGCGCGCTTGAGCGCATCCATCATCAACAACAATTCCATCAAATGGCGGTCGACCGGAGTACAGGTCGGCTGCACGACGAACACGTCGCAGCCGCGCACGTTCTCCTGAATCTGCAGGTGGATCTCACCGTCCGAAAACGGCTTGACCACGACCGCTCCCATATCGCAACCGAGAATTTCGCAGATCTCCTGCGTCAATTCCGGGTTGGCATTGCCGGTAAAGATCTTTAGGTGATTGAACCTCATCTTGCGTACCGGCTTGGGGGCGGCCATTCTCCCGAATCTCTACTTTCCTCGACGTCCAGCAGGTGCTCGGCTAGCCAGTCCCGCCATTGCCGGCGGTACGACGATCGCGTCACCGTGCGAATCCCGAATACCTGCACATCGGGAAGCATACTTTCCAACCGTTCGCGCGCACGACTCGCATCCTCCGGCGACTCGAACAGCCCGAAGAGAGCACTACCGCTGCCGCTCATTCTGGCCGGACGCGCACCGAGTTTCCGCAACTTGCCCTGTATCGATTGGAGCAGTGGGAACTGACGGAATACTACCGTTTCAAAATCGTTTGCGCCTGAATCTCCGCTCTCTCGCCCGGGCATAGCAAACCCCCACGCGAAAGACCGGAAACCATAAGTATCACTCGTGTTAACGTCCGTTGTCAAACTTCCCCGCCCCAGCGCCCGGTACGCTTCCGGTGTCGAGACATGGATTCCAGGAGCGACAATGACGCCGGGGCGCGCCGGTGGGTCCGGGAGCGGAAACAACTCCGTCCCACGGCCGATTCCGACGGCGGCGCCGCCGAGGAGGAAGAAAGACACGTCGCTGCCCAGGCGCTCCGCGATCGACAAACGGGCATCCAGAGGAAGCTTACCTCCCGCAAGTACAGGCAAAGCAAGGAGAACCGCCGCGGCATTGCTCGATCCGCCACCCAGTCCGCCGCCCATCGGAATGCGCTTGGTCAGCTTGAACTCCACCTGCCCGGTTCGTTTCATTGCTTCAAGAACTGCTTCTGCGGCCTTTAGGATGAGGTTGCCGGGAATGTCGACATTGCCTGAAATCGCCATCGAGGTACGGCGGCCCGGAGTGAAGACGATGTCGATCGTGTCCGCGAGCGAGACGGTTTGAAAGACGGTGCGGAGTTCGTGATAGCCGTCCGCGCGCTTGCCGAGCACTCTGAGGGCGAGGTTGATTTTGGCGAGTGAGCGTACGCGTGCTTGGCGCATGGTGGTCAATGTTGGACGGATCTTCTAGAGTCGGCGGCCGTTTGCCTCCGTGGTTCGCTCCGTTACGGTCGCGGCTCGGTGCATTTCCCGTGCTCAGTAGTGAACTAGCGAGAAGACGTCCTGACCCGACAGCTTGTCCCGTCCGGCGAGAAAATCCAACTCAATCAAGAAACCGAGGCCGGCCACCTTGCCGCCCAGGGTCTGCACCAGTTCGGTCACGGCTTTGGCGGTTCCACCGGTCGCAAGCACGTCGTCGACAATGAGAACGTTCTGACCGGGTTCAATCGCATCGCGATGGATTTCGAGCGTGTCGGTGCCGTACTCAAGCGCATATTCGATCCGTTGCACCTCGGAGGGCAGCTTCTTCGGCTTCCTAACCGGCACAAATCCTACCCCGAGGGCGTGGGCGACGGCAGGCGCAAAAATAAACCCTCTTGCTTCGACTCCGAGGACCACGTCTACCTTGGTCGAACGGTAATTGTCGGCGAGACCGTCGATGACGGCTCGCAGGCCGGCGCTGCGTTTCAGCAGCGTCGTGATGTCATAGAACAGAATGCCAGCCTTCGGAAAATCCGGCACTTCGCGAATCCATTGCTTGAGCTCAAGGCGATCCAGTGGTTGTGACAAAACCTCCATAGTGTAGCATCGAGGCGCCGAGTCTCCATGCTTGTCGCCGCCCAATGAGGACTGGAACGTTTGGCCGCCAAACCTCGTATCTCATTGCATGACGGCTGCCAACGCAATCACGCCTCCCAACGCCATCGATAAGATATTTGGCGTCCTCGCGGAGCCGTCCACCTACAAGCGCCTACTGTTCCTCGTCGTCGGATTCCCGCTGGGCATCTTTTACTTCGCTTCGATGACTCCGCTGCTTGCAGTCGGTGTCGGCCTTACGCCGATCGTCGTTGGGATTGGGATCCTCGCGATCGCGCTGTGGATCGTTTCGCTCTATGCCGTATTGGAACGCC
>JBDTTK010000155.1:0-7957 GCA_039930685.1 Bryobacteraceae bacterium
AAGGAATCGAAGAGCGGTTAATGGCTGTCGAGGAATTGCTCGACCGCTACCCGGAATTCCGCGGGAGATTCACTTTCGTACAACTGGCCGCGCCGAGCCGCACCAAGATTGCGCGCTACCAGCAATTGAACGAAGCGGTGGAAGCTGCGTCCGTGCGCATCAATGAACGCTTCGGCACCGATGACTATCGCCCCATCGTGATGCTGCGCGAGCATCACGAGCCGCCTGATGTCTTTCGCTATTACCGCGCCGCAGACCTTTGCTACGTCAGCAGCCTGCACGACGGAATGAATCTGGTCGCGAAAGAATTCGTCGCCGCGCGGGCCGACCTCAAAGGCGTCCTGGTGCTCAGCGAATTCACCGGAGCGGCCCGGGAGTTGACCGAAGCGCTGATCGTGAACCCCTACGACATGGAGGCGAGCAGCGACGCGATGGCCGCCGCCCTCACAATGCCGGAGTCGGAGCAGCGCGACCGCATGCGGTCCATGCGATCTTTGCTGGGACAGTTCAACGTCTACCGCTGGGCCGGAAAGATGTTGGTGGATGCGGCGCGGCTCCGCAACCAGGAGCGCGTAGCCGGCCGCCTCACGGAACGCTCCAGCATCGGAACCGCTGTCTGACATGCGCTATTTGTTGTCGCGCGCGTGCCGGCCGACTCTGGAGTCATTGGCGCAATCCCGCACGCTCTGCGCCTTTGACTTTGACGGAACGCTAGCGCCGATCACCGCGCATCCGGACGAGGCGGGCATGCGTCCTCAAACCCGCCAATTGCTTTCCCGCCTGACGGAGTTGTATCCCTGCGTGATTCTGTCCGGACGCTCCGGCCAGGACCTGTTGAAGATGCTCCAGGATGTTCGTGTCGAGCGGGCGATCGGAAATCATGGCGCGGATATGGATGGGGCCGGAAGTGAGGCCGCGCGCCGCCAGGTTGAAGAGTGGATCACGATTCTGACACCGCGGCTTGAAACGCTTCCCGGCGTCTGGGTGGAAGACAAAGGCCTGTCGCTGGCCGTTCATTATCGCCAGTCTCCTCGGAAGGCGGAAGCGCGGAAGCGCATCACGGAGGCATCCGCGAGCTTGCGGCAGGCGCGAGTCTACGGAGGCAAGCAAGTCGTCAATCTGGTTGTTGTGGGCGCGCCTCACAAAGGCAAGGCGCTAGAGGCCGAGCGCGACCGGCTAGGCTGCGATTGGGCGATCTACGTGGGCGACGATGACAATGACGAAGATGCCTTCGCCGTCACCGGAAACGTCGTCGGGGTTCGGGTTGGCCGAAAAGAATCGTCGCATGCGCGTTATTACCTGCGTTCCCAGGCCGAAATCGATGATCTGCTGGGATCGCTCATTTCGTTGAGGATCGCCGCCGGCATGGCAGGCGGCCGCATTGGAGAGCCCGCGGATGTTCAGGAACATCGAGATTGACCGTGGCCCTAAAGTCGGACGCAAGAATGGGCGAATTATGAGGTAGGCTCTTTCCAAGGGCCGACGATTCATGACCAGCCCCAACGCCATCTCGAAAATCTCGCCCGTCGTGCGCCGCAAGCCAATGCAGGTCGAAGATGCTCTCAAGACGGTCTGGGGCCGGTTGCTGATCCCTTCGGTCGCGGACCTCTTTTTCATTGCTCTAATGATCTGGCTGTTTTTGTCCGGGCCGTTCGGCTGGCAGGGTCTCCTCGCCGATGGCGACGCAGGCTGGCACATTCGGACGGGCGAGTTCATTCTCTCGACACATACCGTTCCTCACACGGACCTCTATTCGTTCTCGAAGGCCGGCGCGCCGTGGTTTGCCTGGGAGTGGCTTTCGGATGTCTTTTTTGCCGAACTGTGCCGTGTCAGTGGCGGACTGAAGGGCCTTGTGCTCATGGCCGGCGTTGTTCTGGCGGCTACCTTCACGCTGCTTCTTCGTTCGATGGCTTGGAGAGGCGTCACGGTCTGGATCGCCTTCCCGGTCGCCATGCTTGGCCTCGGCGCGAGTTCGATTCACTTTCTGGCAAGGCCTCACATCTTCACGCTGCTGTTTCTTGTCATTGCGCTCTGGATGATTGAAGCGGACCGCCGCAGCCCTAGTGGCCGTATTTGGTGGCTTGTTCCTTTAACGATCCTTTGGACCAATGTCCATGGCGGGTTTCTCGTGATTGTCGCCGTCCTCGGTGTGCTTGTGGCAGGGTCGGCCCTCGAGGCGATGCTGTTCAGGAAAACATGGGAACCAGTGAAGCGTTATGCCATTTTGGCTGGTAGTTGCGCGGCCGCAACGCTCGTGAATCCCTACGGGTATCAGGTCCATGTCCACATCGTTTCCTACCTGCGATCGGATTGGATTCGGAACTTCATCCAGGAATTCCAGTCGCCGAACTTTCGCAGCGAAAGTATGTTCCAGTTCGAAGCGCTCCTGTTCCTAGGACTGCTCACGGCCACATCTTTCCTCCGGCGGCGGCGAATCACAGAAGCCCTTTGGATCCTGACTTTCGCCCATTTGTCGCTCACCTCGCAGCGCCACATCCCGGTTTTCGTGGCGATTACTGCGCCTTACATCGCATCTGAGCTGAATCGATGGTGGGAGACATGGTCCGGTGACGCGTCGATCAAGAGCATCCGCGGGATCCTGCGCGAATTGGGCCGGGACTTAGTACCGAGCGTCGCGCGATCCAGCGTTTGGATCTTCGCTCTCGTCGCGGTTCTCGTACTGATCGACGAGCCGGTGAAGTGGCCACAGGATTTCCCATCGCAGATGTTTCCGGCCGCCATGGCAGCGAAGCATCGAGACCTTCTCGCCAAATCGAGACTGCTGACGCAGGATCAGTGGGCCGATTACCTGATTTACCGGAATCCGAACGGCCAAAAGGTCTTCGTCGACGGTCGAAGTGACTTTTTCGGTCCGGAACTGGGTCAGGAGTATCTCGATATGACCCAGGGCCGCTGGAACTGGCACACCCTCGTCGAGAAGAACCGCTTCGATACCGTTCTCGCACCCATCGACTGGCCACTAACCTCCCTCCTGAAACAGGCTCCCGAATGGGCGCCGGTGGACGACGACGGCAAGGCTGTACTTTTCGTTCGCCGACGGCCTTAGTTCCTCATTTAGAACGCTTTACTACCCCAGTGAGAGGGCGCGAGTCTCCCGGAGTTCAGTACGGGAACTTAGGTTCTAAGGCGCACCACAAATCCCCGTCCTCGGCCTAATGAAAACTACCGACACCGCCGAAGTAGTCATTGGAGCAAGAAATGAAACCCGAAGATCAGTCCGGCAAACCGTCGCTCGGCCCAGGGCCAGCGAAGCGCGGTTCGGGACCTACGGGATTTGGCGGTAAGTCGTTTGGCGGGTCGCGTTTCGGCATGCCGATGGAGTGGGTCGGCGGCAGCACCTGGAGGCTTCCGTCGGGAAAAGCGCTCGCGGAGTTTGCGCTGCAAGCGGGCTTCTTAGCTCCTCTGATGTTGGGTTCGGGCGTACCTGGCGCGCCTGGTACCGGGTCCGGAGCTGTTACCGGCGGCGGAATCCAGCGGCGCAAGGGCGCCGAGATCGACCTCCCGCTGCCCGGGACAACGGAAGGGCCAAAGGAACTGAAGACTGGCTCACTGCCGCCGCGGGGTTCGAGATGACGCCCGTTACGGCCCTTGCGGTTTTGGTCGGACTGGCGGCCTCGATCCAGGATCTGGCAGTCCGCCGGATCTCGAACTGGATTCCGCTCATCGCGATCCTCGGCGGGCTGGCGATCCAGACCGTACAGCATGGGTGGCGAGGCGCGGCCGGTGCGGTTTTAGGTGCGATTACTGGATTTTGCATTTTCCTGCTGCTGTACGTGATGGGCGGCATGGGTGGAGGCGACGTGAAGCTGATGGCTGGCTTCGGTGCGTTGCTGGGTGTTTCACGGTTACTTGAGGCGGCGTTGTGGACGGCCGTTTGCGGCGGCGTCCTTGCCGTCGGAGTTGTTGTGTGGGTGACGGTTCGGAACCGGATTCGCGGCGAGGTCGGCAAGCCGCTGACCGCCGAAGCCATTCCGTATGCGCCGGCAATCGCAGTGGGCGCATGGCTGTCACTTCTGTCGACGGTATGAGGGTTGAGCGGATTTTTAGCGGAAGGTCGCAAGAGGCATAGGGAGCGAATATGGATCGCAGATTTCTAACCGTATTAGGCGTCAGCCTGGTTTTCGCGCTGGTCGTATCGAGTGTGTTCTACCAGATGACCGCGCGTTCGACGACGACAAAGCAGACCCAGACGGACATGAAGGACGTGGTCGTCGCGACCCGGCCGCTGGGTATTGGCGTCACGGTGAAGCCGGCAGACGTCAAAGTGCTGAAGATCACCGCGGAAGCATTCCCCAAGGGCGCTTTCTCCAAAGTGGAAGAAGTCATCGACCGGCCGATCGTCAGCAACATTCTCATCGATGAGCCGGTCCTCGAGGGGCGCTTGGCCGCACGCGGCAGCGGACTCGGCCTCGCGCCGGTGATTCCCGTCGGGATGCGCGCGGTTTCGGTCCGCGTGAACGACGTCGCGGGCGTCGCCGGGTTCGTCCAGGCGGGTATGCGCGTGGACGTCCTCGTCACGGGCCGCCCCCCGAACGGCGAAAGCAACGTCGTGACCACCTGCCTGCAAAATATCCTAGTCCTGTCTTCCGGCGCCCAGATTCAGGCGGATGCCCGCGGCCAGGCGATGCCCGCGCCGACCGTCACACTACTCGCCTCGCCGGAACAAGCCGAACTGCTTACGCTGGCGAACACGGAAGGCCATATCCAACTCGTCCTTCGCAACGGCAGCGATCAGGCGATCGAGAAGACGTCGGGCCGCAATACGTTTGACCTCTACGGAGCGCGTGCCCGTCCGCAAAAACCAGTGGCGGCAGCCGAAGACAGACCGCGGCCTCGACCGCGTCCCGCGCCGGCCCCGGTCGCTGCCGTACCCGTGGCCGCTCCCGTGCCGGTCGCCCCACCCGATCAGGTGATCATGATCCGCGGCAATCAGAAGACGGTCGAGATCATTCCGAGCCGGGCAAATTAGCAGAATTTCGAAGCAAGACAGATAACCAGTGGAGAAAACGACGATGACTTCCGCAAAGACTCCCTTTCAGGTCAGCCCCCGTGGCGCCGGAGTTTTCGCAGTATTCGCAGTGGCGGCGCTTGCGCTGGCGGCGATGCCGCTGACGGCGCAAACCGCCGCCGAGGATCTGCGGCTGACGGTCGGTAAGAGCGTGGTGATCGACTATCCGTCCGACATCCGCCAGATCTCGACCAGCAATCCCGAAATCCTCGATGCGAGTCCCGTGACGACCCGCGAAATCCTGCTTCACGGCAAGGGACTCGGGGCGGCGACGATGGTCGTTTGGAGTAAATCCGGACAGCGGACGTTCTACAACGTCAACGTGGAACTGAATCTCGAGCCGCTGCGCAAGATCCTGAAGGATTCATTCCCGAATGAAACCCTTCGGGTCTATTCGTCCCGCGAATCCATCTCGCTGAGCGGCCGCGTTTCGTCGAAGGAAGTCGCCGAACGCGCGGTAGCCATGGCGCAATCCTTCAGCAAGGTGGTTGTGAATAACCTCCAGTTGGCGCCCGCCGCGGTCGACAAGCAAATTCTCCTTCGGGTTAAGTTTGCGGAACTGGATCGCAATGTCGCTTCCGATTACGGTGTCAATCTCGTCTCGACCGGTGCAACCAACACGATTGGAAGAACGACCACCGGCCAGTACTCGCCGCCCTCCGCGACCTCGATTGGAGGTGGCAGTGGCAGCAATTCGAATAACTTCACGATCACCGACGCCCTCAACATTTTTGCGTTCCGTCCCGACTTGAACCTCGGAGCATTTATCAAGGCGCTTCAGGCCAAGGGCGTTCTCCAGATTCTCGCCGAACCCAACTTGGTGACCAGCAACGGGAAGGAAGCCAACTTCCTGGTCGGCGGCGAATTCCCGATCCCCGTACTGCAGGGCGGAAGCAACTCGGGCGCCGTGACGATTCAGTTCCGTGAATTCGGCATTCGTCTGAAGTTCACGCCTCAGATTACCGAGAACAATACGATCAAACTGCAGTTGCGCCAGGAAGTTTCGACGATCGACATCGCCAACGGCGTCAGCCTGAATGGCTTCCGCATCCCGGCGCTCTCCACGCGCAAAGCAGAGACCGACATCGAGCTCACCGAAGGGCAAAGCTTCATCGTTGCTGGACTCGTCGACAATCGCGAGACCGAGAGCTACTCGAAGATTCCCGGCCTTGGCAGCATTCCGATCTTCGGCGCGCTCTTCAAATCGCGCAGCGACAACCGGTCCAGATCGGAACTGGTGGTGATGGTGACGCCCGAGTTTACGACGCCTCTGGGTCCGAATGACCCGAAGCCGATTCCTTATATGCCGAATGAATTCCTGGTGCCTATCACTCCTCCGGGCAGCAAGGTTCCGGTCGCCGATGCCAAGAGCCACCGTTCGGGCGGACGGAAGCATAACTAGCCCCGCAGCGAGGACCAGTACGAAAGCTTCCACTAATACGACGCGATAACGCAATGGACTGGCGCACTTCAGCTACGACGGGCTCGACGAGTGAGATCACGGCGATTCTCATTTCTCCAGACCGGGATTTGGTCCAACAACTCCAGCAGACTCTGCCGGAAACACGGGCGTTCCAGATCGTGGCTGATCTAAAGAGCTATCCGCCGCAGTCTACGTTGGAAATTCGCGTCCGGCAGCTTCGCCCCGAACTCGTCCTGATTGATCTGGCGACCGATCTCGACGCCGCCTGCGAACTGATCGGAGCCCTCGTCAATCTCGAACCACCGGTCCAGGTTGTCGGTCTTCACCGGAGGAACGACTCGGAGGCGATCCTCCGAAGCCTGCGGCAGGGCGCGAGCGAGTTCCTCTACGCGCCCTTTGATCCCGCCACGCAGCGCGAGGCCATCGCTCGGCTCCGGCGGCTGAGAAAGCCGGAATCGGCATCGGTACCCGAGAACGGCAGCGTGATTGTCTTCTCTTCCTCCAAGCCGGGATCAGGTGCCTCTACGTTAGCGACGCAGACCGCGTTTGCGCTCCAGCGCCAAACCGGGAAGCGCGTCCTGCTGGCGGACTTCGATCTCATGGGCGGAACGATCGGCTTTTATTTGAAGTTGAGTCATTCCTACAGCCTCCTCGACGCGGTGCAGCATGCCGAGCACCTTGATGTCGCGCTGTGGAGTTCGCTGACAGTGAATTGCGGCGGCGTCGATATTCTGCCCGCGCCACTGGCGCCATACGCCGACGCAATTGAGGCGATTCGCCTCCACGTAGTGATCGACCACATCCGGCAGCTTTACGATTGGGTGATTCTCGATCTCCCGGCTGTTTTCAACCGGTCGAGCCTGGTCGCGATTTCCGAGGCCGACCGGGCGTTTCTCGTCTCGACTTCCGAGTTGCCGAGCCTGCACCTTACGAGAAAGGCGCTGACCCTCGTCGACCAGCTCGGCTTTCCGAAGGACCGCTTTCAAGTGCTCGTGAATCGTGTGAATAAACGCGATGGAATTGGCACCGCGGATATGGAAAAGCTATTTGGATGCCCCGTGCATGCCAGCTTTCCGAACGACTATTTCTCGTTGCACCGCGTAGTAACCCTGGGCCAGCCCCTTGGCGGCGAAGGGGAACTCGGCAAGGCAATCGAAAGTTTGGCGAGCCGGCTAGCAGCCAGCATTGCCATGAGTAAGAAACAGGCTGGCAAGCCGGCATTGAACGTGGCCTAGACATGATGGCGTAAAGGATTCTTCTTTTTTCTATGTTCCCCTCAATGGATACAAAGAACCCGCAGCAGTCGTGGGAGCAACGGTTGCTGAAAAACTCCGGACGGCCAAAGTCCAGCCTGAAGCCGGAGTACCAGGAACTCAAGTTCACCCTTCATCGCAAGTTGGTCGACAAGATCAACCTTGAGGCTCTCGCAACCATCGACAATCAGAGGGTCCGAAGCGAAGTCCGCCAGGCGGTGATGTCGCTCATCGACAGCGAGCCGACGTTGC
>JBDTTK010000156.1:0-7943 GCA_039930685.1 Bryobacteraceae bacterium
TCGGGGAGAGCGTGGCGAGTCCGCTGTGCACGATCGTCGACGACGGCACGATCGCCAACCGGCGCGGATCGCTCAATGTGGATGATGAAGGCGCCGTGACGCAGAAGAATGTCCTGATTGAAGGCGGTCGCTTGCGCGGTTATCTTCAGGACAAGCTCTCAAGCCGCGTGACTGGCGCCACGCAGACGGGCAACGGACGCCGTGAAAACTACCAGTCGATTCCCATGCCGCGCATGACCAATACCTACATGCTGCCCGGTGAATCGGATCCCGGCGACATCATTCGCTCGGTTTCGCGCGGGCTCTATTGCGCGGTCTTCGGGGGCGGCCAGGTAGACATCACGTCGGGCAATTTTGTTTTCTCCGCGACGGAAAGCTATCTCATCGAGGACGGCAAAATCACGCGGCCGGTACGCGGCGCGACGCTGATCGGCAACGGGCCGGAAGCGCTGAAGTACGTCAGCATGGTCGGCAACGACCTGCAACTCGACGAGGGCATCGGCATCTGCGGCAAGGAAGGCCAGAGTGTGCCGGTTGGAGTCGGCATCCCGACTGTCAAGGTCGACAAGATGACGGTCGGGGGCACGGGCGCATGAGCGACGGAAATCTCGAGCAGCTCGCCGCGGACGTTGTCCGCATGGTGAAGGAGCGGGGCGCGACCGCGTCCGAGTGCACGATCGCCGAAGGCAGCCAGTTCTCCGTCAACGTCCGGATGGGCGAGGTCGAGAAGCTAACCGAGGCGTCGTCCCGTGGAGCCGGGATCCGCGTTCTGGTCGGCAAGAGAGGAGGATCCTCCTACACCTCTGACCTCACGCGCGAGGGACTCGCCAAGATGGTCGACAGCGCCGTCGGGCTGGCGAAGTTCACGAGCGAAGATCCATTCGCCGGATTGCCGGATCCGGACGAGCTCGGCACGCTCGACGGCGATCTCGACCTCTTTTCGCCGGATGTCGAACGGCTCGAAACGCCATACAAGATCGAACAGGCGCGCCTCGCGGAAGAGGTGTCGCTCGAGGCCGATCCACGAATTGTCAATTCGGAAGGCGGCAGTTTCGGCACTCATGCGGGCCGTCGGACGTTCGCCAACTCGCTGGGATTCGCTGGCTCGTACCGGACGACTTCCTGCTCGATCTCCGTAAGTCCGGTTGCAAAGAGCGGCGATTCGATGGAGCGGGACTATTGGTATTCGGCGGCCCGGAATCCGGCGCGATTGGAAGACGCGGCAACAGTCGGGCGGAAAGCGGCGGCGCGAGCATTGCGCCGCTTGAATCCGCGGAAAGTGCCGACGCAGCGGGTTCCGGTGATTTTCGACGCGCGGAACGCTACGGCTCTGGCGGGTGACCTCTTCGATGCAGCTAGCGGAACTTCCGTCTACCGAAAAGCGTCTTTCCTGGTGGACCGCCTTGGGGAGATTATCGCTTCGAGCCTGATTACGCTAATCGACGACGCCACGCTGCCCGGACTGTTCGGGACCTCGCCCTTCGACGACGAGGGCGTACCGTCGCGCCGGACCGTCGTCATCCAGGACGGCGTCCTCAAGAGTTGGCTCCTCAACAGCTATTCCGCGCGGAAGCTCGGCCTCAAGACGACGGGAAACGCGTCGCGGGGGCTGTCGGGCAATGCCGGCGTCAGTAACGGCAATCTGTATTTCTCTCCTGGAACGCAAGCGCCCGAAGAGATCATCGCGGGCGTTCAACGCGGCCTGTACGTCACGGAACTGATGGGTTCCGGAGCTAATATAGTGACCGGCGACTATTCGTGCGGCGCCGCCGGGCTCTGGATCGAAAACGGCGAGTTTGCGTTTCCGGTGTCGGAGATTACGATCGCCGGAACGCTCCAGGAAATGCTGCCGGCGATCGATGCGGTCGGAAACGATCTCGAATTCCGCTCCGCCGTCGCGTCGCCGACACTGCGAATCGCGGAGATGACGGTCAGTGGACAGTAAGGCGATTTCAAAATCATCGTCGATCGGCGTGCCCGCCTATGTCGGGCTCGCGGTGCTTCTCATTGCCGGATTTGTTTATGGATATGTTCGGTACGTTAATGAGACGGCGCCGAAGCCGCTCGAATTGACGCCAGAGGCGAAGGCGTACATCACTCACCTCAAGCTGGCCGATGTGACGATGCAGGCGTACGAGAGCTATGTTGGAGCGCGAGTTGTCGAGATTACGGGAAAGATTGCGAATGACGGTCCGCGCGCCATTTCGTCCGTGGTGGTGACGTGCGTGTTCTATGACGGTCTAAGCCAGGTGGTGCTCCGGCAGAAAGTGCCGATCGTGAGCGCGCGGACGGGCGGTCTCAAGCCACAGGAAGCCAAACCCTTCCGGCTGCCGTTCGACGGTTTGTCCGACAACTGGAATCGCCAGATGCCGCAGTTGGTGATCGCAAGCATTGAGTTCTCCTGATGGCGCGCGTTCTGCTGATCGATGACGACGCCGATCAGCTCGATCTTCGGAAGTTGATTCTCGAACACCACGGCCATACGATTCTTTCGGCCGCTACACCGGCGGTCGCGGAAAGCTTGTTCAGGGAAGATCCACCGGACGCTGTCGTGATGGACTTGCGGCTGCCGGAAGCGGCGGATGGCCTACGGCTGATCCGGCAGTTTCGCGGATCACCGGCGTTTCGCGGACGGCTCTTCGTGCCTTCCGGGTTTCCAACAGACCTCGCGGGCACGGCAGAAGAGGCGTTGGTGGATGCAGTGCTGGCGAAACCGTTCCGGTCTGAGAACCTGGTGGCGCTGCTGTCTACCGTGGACGCACGATAAGTTCAACGTTGCTACCCGTCGCACGGAGCAGCGGAATGCGCGTGAGCAATTCGTCGCCGAGCCTTGCGATCTCGTAGCCCGCGCGCCAGTCGGGGAAGAGCCCGGCCAGCGGAACCGATAGGTAGTCAAAGGAGCGGGCCTCCGCCTGAAAGCCATTCCGCTCGAAGAGACATTGCAATTCCCTGGCCGATACGGGATCCTCGTCCTCAGTCTGGAACTGCTTCATCTTCTCGGGAATCAGCAGGCGTCCGATGACGCCGAGGAGGCGATACCGATTCGGATCGAGCGCATAAAAGACGCCCCCCGGTTTCAGCCACGTTCTGAGCGTTTCGGGTAGCCGCTCGCGTTCCGCAAGCGAGAGGTGGTGCACGAAGAATTTCGCCAGCACCAGGTCGAATGGGCCGTCCTGCGGGTTCACGTCCTGCCAGAGCCCCTGGTCGAACCGGACGTTGTGTACGCCCAGCTTGGCCGCATCGGCCCGAGCCTGCGCGATGCCGGGCTCAGAAAGATCAATACCGATCACTTCGCGGACATGAGCGGCGAGCATCCGTTCGGTGTCGCCGATTCCGCAGCCGAGGCTCAGGACACGCGCGTCTTTCGGCAAGGCGGTTACGCGGAGCAGGCGCCTGATGAAATGCTCGCGGAACGCGAGCACCGCGGGCCGCTGGAAATGCGACTGTGCGAAGCCCGAGTACAACTCGTCGTGATGGCGGCGTTCGCGCTCGATAGCTTCGGGAGTCATGAACAGGCAGAAAAGGGCCGCGAGGGCCGATCGGCACGCGCATGCAGCCTCGCGTACTTCCACGCGCCTCTCAGGCGCGCACTCTTATGATACGCCGCACGATAAACTAACAGCCGATGAGACGGATTGCCTTATGCGCGGTTGTGCTTACCCTCGCCGGATGTTCGGTGAAGAAGTACGCCATCAACCGGCTGGGCGACGCGCTCGCCGGAACCGGATCGACGTTCTCGAGCGACGACGATCTGGAGCTGATTCGCGATGCGGTGCCGTTCAGTTTGAAGCTGATCGAGAGTCTGCTGGCCGAATCGCCGAAGCACAAAGGCCTGCTGCTCGCCGCGGCAAGCGGGTTCACGCAGTATTCCTACGCGTTCGTGCAGACCGACGCGGACGAGATCGCGGATCGCGATCCGAAGGCCGCCCAGAACCTGAGAGACCGCGCCAAACGGTTGTACTTGCGAGCCCGCAACTACGGAATGCGCGGATTGGAGTTGAAGCATCCTGGATTCGCGGCGGAGCTGAAGGCGGCTCCGGAAGCGGCGGCCGCGAAACTTAATAAGGACGATGTCCCGTACGCGTACTGGACCGCGATCTCGTGGGCCGCGGCCCTCGTAGTCTCGCGCGATATGTTCATGATCGGGCAGATTCCCCAGTTCGAAGCGCTGATCGAACGATCGCTCTTGCTTGATGAAACGTACAACGATGGCGTCATCCATTCGTTCCTGATTACATACGATATGAGCCGTCTGAGACCAAAAGCAGACAGCTTCGACCAGACCGCTGCGAAGTCGCTTGAAGAGAAGATCGCGAACGCCACGCACCATTACGCGCGCGCTCTCGAACTCGCGAAAGGATCGCAGGCTGGCCTGTACGTTACCTACGCCGAAAGCGTGATGACCGCGAAAAAGGATCGGGCCGGATTCGAGAAGCTGCTGAACCAGGCCTTGCGGGTCGACGTGGACAAGGCTCCGGAATTGCGGCTGCTCAATCTCGTGATGCAGCGGCGGGCGAGATTCCTTCTGGCGCGAACCGAGAAGCTGTTTCCGAAACCGTAACCGGCTTAGCCAACTTTAGGGCGGACCAAATCGAAGCGGTCAGTCGTGCGCGAATACGTATTGCCGCCCATGCGGCCGATCGCACGCAACTGGTCGGGGTCAATGCGGAAGTGGTCGACGATACGGTCGTCCACGTGAATCCGGACAACCTGGCCGAGGACCAGTGCACCCAAGCCGATTTCGAGTATCTGGTACAGTTCGCATTCCATCTGGACGCGCGATTCGGCGACCCGGGGGGGGCGCACCAGGTCGCTCGCGACGGGCGTGAGCCGGGCGATCTCAAATTCATCCACGTCCCGGGCGTAGCTGCCGGATGCCGTGTTCATCTTCTCGGCGAAATCCTCGGAAACGATGTTGACGACAAACTGCCTGGTTTCGCGAATGTTAACGAGCGTGTCCTTCCGTCCGGTAGGCGTGAAGCAGAGGACGGGTGGATCGGCGCTGGCGACGGTAAAGAAGCTGAAAGGTGCGACGTTGCGCACTCCCGTGGCGCTCACCGTCGACACAAACGCGATGGGCCGCGGAACGATCGAGCCGATCAGTACTTTGTACACATCTTCCGCTGGGGTGGTTTTCGGATCAATGATCAAGAAGAGCCTCGGGTCCAAAGCCTGAATTGACCATAGTAGATGATGGACGGGGACCAAGGACGCAGCGATTTGAAGCGTTGGGACTCAAATCAAGGCAGATTCTGCCGGAATCCTGGAGCGGGGCCTGTTATCCTAGTATTTTCGTGCGCGAATCCCCTCCCCCGGCCGCGCTCTGTGGAATTCCGTGTCATCGCCTCTTAACCTTCACCTGGAGCACTACGACGGGCCTCTTGACCTGTTGCTGGACCTCATCCGCCGGCATCAGATCAACATTTACGACATCCCGATCGCGAGTATCACGCAGCAGTACCTTGAATACCTGGCCAAAGCCGCCGAACTCGACATCGAACTGAGTTCGGAATTCGTTTACACGGCCGCGACTCTGATTCACATCAAGTCCAAGATGCTGCTTCCCAAGGACCCTGAGCTCGAGAAGTTGATGCCGGAGGAGGATCCACGCAAGGAGCTCGTCGACCGGCTGCTGGAGCATCAGCAGTTCAAAGATGCGGCGGAAATGCTGCATCAGAAGCGCGAAATCGAGGAAGCCGTCTGGTCGAACCCGCAAATCGACAAATTCCTGAGCGAGGACGACAAACCGGACCTGGCGGTCACGCTGTTCGACCTGGTCAAAACGTTCCAACAGATTCTCGAACGCGCCAAGAACCGGCCGATGTACGAGATCGGCGGCGAAGAGGTCAGCGTGCCGGACATGATCCGGTACCTGCGAAATATGCTGAAGGACGAGCGGCGGGGCGAGGTGATCTCGGCGACCGAGCTGTTCGACAAACAGAAGTCGCGGCGGGGAATGATCTGCCTGTTCCTCGCGATCCTGGAACTCGTGAAGCTGCAGGTAATCGGGCTCGCGCAGAAGGACGCGTTCGGCGACATCGGACTACGAAAGATCAAGAGCCTCGAACACATCGCCGACGGCGATGAGCAGATCGAGGCCATCGAAAAGGATTACATCTAAGCAACCGTGTCAGAACTAGAACCTGAGCAGATCGAAGAAAGCACGTTCACCAGCGAGCAGCTTGGCATTGAACAGGCGCCGGAGGGCGAGAGCCCGGATGCGCGCCTGAAGGCGATCCTCGAAGCGATCATTTACGTAACCGACGAGCCGCTGGGCGCGCAGCAAATGGCCGCGGCGGTGTCCGCGCCGCTCGACCGGGTCCAGAAGATGCTCGATGAGCTGACGGCTGAGTATGCGCGTCCGGAGCGCGGGTTGACCATTCGCGAGATCGCGGGCGGCTACAAGATGGCCACCAAGCCGGAGCATCACGACGAGATTCGCGCGTTCGTGAAGAATCTGAAGCCGGCGCTGAAACTGTCGCTCGCGGCTCTCGAAACACTCGCAGTGATCGCCTATAAGCAGCCGGTAACGGCTCCGGAGATCATGGAGGTCCGCGGAGTGCAGGGCGCCGGTGTCTTGAAGACGCTGCTCGATCGCAAGCTGATCGCCGTGTCGGGCCGTAAGAACGTGATCGGAAAGCCGATTCTCTACAAGACGACCAAGGACTTCCTGCTGCAATTCGGCCTGAAGGATGTGAACGAATTGCCGACGCTCAAAGAATTCGAAGAGATCGGACGCATGGCGGTCGCCGACAGCGAACTGGTGGAGGAAATGCCGGCACCGGATGCGCCGGCCGATCCGCTCGAAGCAGAACTGGCCGCAAACGCGGAAATTCTCGAAAAAACGGAAGAACTCGAAGCGGCGAAAGCCGAGGCCGAAGCCGAGGAAGCCCTTCCGGCGGAAGAGAAGCCGGAAGCCTCCAATGCCTGAAGAACGTCTACAAAAGATCCTGTCGCAGGCCGGCGTCGCGAGCCGCCGCAAGGCCGAGGGACTGATTCTAGAGGGCCGCGTCTCGGTCAACGGTGAAACCGTCACCGAACTCGGCACCAAAGCAGATATCACTCGCGATCACATCAAGGTGGATCACCGCCTGCTGCACGCGCCGAAACGGCAGATCTATATCGCGCTGAACAAGCCGAAAAACTGCATGACGACGACGTTCGACCCCGAAGGGCGCGAGACGGTGATGAAGTTTGTGCGGGGTCTCAAAGAGCGCGTGTATCCGGTTGGCCGCCTCGACTATCACAGCGAGGGGTTGCTGCTGCTGACCAACGACGGCGAATTCGCGAACCGGATGATGTCGCCGGCGCACCATATTTTCAAGACCTATGTCGTCAAAGTAAATGGCGAGCTTTCGTCCGAGCAGGAACGGCAGTTCCGCGAGGGCGTGCCGCTGCATGGCCATCGCACGAAGCCCGCGCATCTCAAACTCATTCGCCATTCGACGAATCCCTGGTACGAGGTCCGGCTGACGGAAGGCCGGCAGAATCAGATTCGCGACATGTTCAAGTCGTTCGGGCGGCTGGTCGAGAAGCTGAAGAGAGTCCGCATCGGGATGCTGAATCTCGACGTGAAGCCCGGTGAGTTCCGGCATCTGGCGCCGCAGGAAGTCGAGAAGTTCCGGCAGTTGTTGAAGATGACGGCGGAGGATGCCGAAACTCCGGCGGAGCAGCACGCGGAAGCGCAATCGGAGGTTCGCAAGGCGGTTTCTTCGAGGCCGGCAAACGCTTCGCGGAAGCCGGTGCGACGCCCCCGGCCCAAGACAGCGGGACCGTCGCGGTCCGGTGATGGGCCTGCACCGCGCTCGAAACCATCCCCGCGGGCGCCCGCGCCCAAGCGGGAAGCGCCGAAACGGCGGTCCGTTGCGACACGCGGCAAGCGCGGCAAAGGTCCGCGATAGGGCTGACTATGAATCGCGAAGAGATCCGGGCGCTGCTCTCTG
>JBDTTK010000157.1:0-7932 GCA_039930685.1 Bryobacteraceae bacterium
CGGCGCTCAGCGCGGCTGCGAATTCCGCTTCGACCGCGAGACAGAGGACGTCACGAATGGGTTGACGAGCTCAAAAGGATCGTTGGAGGACTTCATAAGAGGACTGCGCAGTTTCCTTGTCACTGGGATGCCGCGCCGTCTAAACGGGTTTCAACCACCTTCGCGGCGACCTATCCGGTGTCAAGACGCGGCCCGGAGCCATTTGGCTTACAGGCGGCCGCGCTGTGCGGCATCGTCTGGACGCATGGACCGAAAGGCGAAACGGTCCCCAATCCAGCCGTCGCCGCCGGGTCGAACCCTTGACATGCGAAACACATAGGCGCACCATCGCATCAAGACCTAAAGGAGGGACGATTGCCATGGCCATTGCAGCCGCAGCAGCACGTACCCGGCTCGAAGAACGGATCGGGGTGATCCTTCAAGAGAAAGGGGAGTCCGTTTGGTCGATACCGGCCGACGCCTCTGTCTACACTGCCATCAAAATGATGGCAGATCAGGGTATCGGCGCCGTGCCGGTCCTCGAAGGAAGCCAACTTATCGGAATGCTGTCCGAGCGTGACTATGCGCGGAAAGTGGTTCTCGAGGGGCGCAATTCGCGAGAGACGCTCGTCGGAGACATCATGACGACGTCGGTCGCGACGGTCACCGCGGAATCCACGATCGACGAATGCATGCGCCTAATGACAGCCAAACGTATTCGACATCTGCCCGTAGTTCGTGGGGAACAACTGGCCGGAATCGTGTCGATTGGCGATCTGGTGAATTGGATTATCTCGGCGCAACAAGAGACTATCGAACATCTGACGAGCTATATCGGCGGAAGCTATCCGGGGTAGCTACAAGCCGAACTTGCTGGTCTGCTTGTCGTTCGCGCCTTCAACCCGGACACGCACTCCCGAGTCAAGACGGGACAGGTTCGTTGTGGCCACTTGCTCGCCGTCGGAAACGCCTTCAGCGACTTCGATGTCGTCAGCAAACCGGTCGCCGAGCTTCACCTCGCGCGCCTCGATCTTTCCGTCATTCACGATAAAAGCCTTGTTGGTTCCGTATACGTATGCCACCGCGCGTGAGGGCACAACATGGATCCGCTCGATCTTGTCGGTCGGCACGCGGGCTCGCGCATAGGAACCGGGCTTCAGCGCGCCTTTCGGATTGTCGATGAGCACCTCGACGACAAAGGTGCGCTTCGCCTGATCGACAGTCGGTGAAATCCGCCAGATTTTCCCGCTGAACTTCTTGCCCTCGTACGCCTCGACGCTGACTTCGGCCAACTGCCCTACCTTGACCCAGGGCGCCATCCGCTCCGGAACATCGAGGCGCAGTCGAATGGGATCGATCTTCACCAACGTGATCAGAGGAGTGTTCACTCGGACGAATTGGCCGGGATTCACGGTGCGTTCCTTGACGTAGCCCGCGAACGGCGCGTGAACCGAGGTATCGCGCAACTTCTTGCGCTGAAAATCGAGTTGCGCACGGTATTGTTCGATGGCCTGAATCATGTTCCGTGCCTGATTCAAGGAGGAATCGTAGGCGGCCTGCGCGGCCTTGAGTCTGGCGCTCGACTGGTCCAGGTCGGCCTGCGCCGCGATGCCCTGGGCGACCATCGACTTGATGCGGGAATGACGCTGGTCCGCGTCGGTCAAATCCGCCTGCGCCCGGCGCACATCGGGCGCATCGCGAACATCTTTAATCCGGTCGGTCTCGCTCTTCAGGCCGAGACGTTCGAGCGATTGCCGAAGGATCGCTTCGTTTTGCTGCACCATGAGGCGCTGCTCTTCGTCGTTGATGTGGATGAGCGTCTGGCCCGCGGCCACCGGATCCCCGAGGTCGACATTGATTTCGTCCACGCGCCCATCGATCTCCGCGCTAATCACGCTTTCGTCGAACGGAAACATGGTGCCGACGCTTTCGACGATGCGTTGGACATCACGCGATACAACCGGCGCAATCCGCACCGGGACCGGCCCGGAGTCCTGTTTCGCTTCGACAGGTTGCTGCCTGCCGCAGCCGGAAATCAGCGATGCGGTGAAGAGGAAGAGTATGAGGCTGAGGATCCGCAAACGATTATTGTAGCAATGGCAACCCTGCAAAACTTCGTACCGGTTAGAGAGCGAGGAATCCACTTTCGACCACCGCGCCAAGCACACGGTTCCACATAACCCGGGCTTTACCTGACGTCGAACCGTGCCAGTATTCTACGATCGATCCGGTCTTCAAGGAGCCGCAGCCGTGTGACATTCGGAACCCTCCCATACTCACGTCGACCAACGTTCCGTCGACGTCCTGCGCCTGCGGATTGTGGAAGCGGATTCGGACCGCGCCGGATGCCGGCTTGCGCGGTTCGCGGCGCTTCTCAGGTACCGGGTTCATAGCGGTCAAGCTGTTCTCGCCCGAGCTTCGATAGACGCATGCTTTGCCGCTGCGTGGGCCGAAGCGATCGGCTGGCCCGCTGCATCTTCGATTCCGTAAATCTTCAATTTGCGGCTCAAGGTCCGCCGCGAGATTCCTAGCAATTCGGCCGCGCGCTGCTGATGCCCGGCCGTACGCTCGAGCGCCTCGAAAATCATGCGGCGCTCCATGGCATCGAGCGTAACCTGACCCGATCCGGAACCCTGGGCTTGCGGCGGGAAATCGGTCCCTGAGACCATGCCGCGGATCGTTTCCGGAAGGTGGCTAACGCGGATCTCCGGTTCGCGAGCCATCACGGCCGCTCGCACCACTGTGTTTCTTAGTTCCCGAATATTGCCTGGCCACGCATATCTGGACATTGCTTCCAGCGCGGAGTTCGCAAAATGGAGTTCCGGATTCTGTTGTGCCAGGAAGTGATTCGCGAGCGGAAGGATGTCGTCGAGACGCTGCCTCAGCGGCGGTACTTTGAGGGCGATTTGACTCAATCTGTGAAATAGATCATTCCGGAAGCGCCCTTCCGAGACGGCTTTTTCGAGGTCCTGATTCGTAGCCGCCACCACGCGAACATCAACGGTGACTTTGCGGGTCCCACCAAGCCGGTAGTACGGCGTGCCATCCAGCACACGCAGGAGTTTCACCTGCATCCGCGGTTCCAGTTCACCGATTTCGTCCAGAAAGAGCGTGCCCTGATGAGCCAGTTCGAAGAGTCCCGGCTTGGCCACGTCAGCTCCGCTGAACGCGCCTTTCTCAAACCCAAACAGTTCGCTTTCCATCAAATGCTCGGGCAGCGCGGCGCAGCTGACGTCCACCCAGGCCTTGCTCGCGCGCATCGAGTGTTGGTGTACGGCGCGCGCGACCAACTCTTTGCCGGATCCGCTTTCTCCTGTAATCAGAACCGTCGCCGTTGTCATCGCAACGCGTTCCGCGGCCAGCAGGAGCTGACGCATCGGTTCGCTCGCGACGATCGCGGGCATGCCGAGGTAGTTTCGGGCTGCGGTTTCAGGCATTCGGGAGTCGATGAAATCGGTGACTGCTCATTATAGCGGCACGACCCACTGCTGAAGACCTAGACGCTTCGCCCTAAGCCCTCAGCAAAAGAAACGTAGCCAGTTCCAGCTCAGTACTGGCAGAGCCAGATTGTCCCAGCGGATAACATTAGTTGTTTCATAGACTTAAGACCTAGGACTCGGCGCCGCGCCCGACAGATGAGCCAATTTGGCACTTTGGCGTTCCGTCTCTTCGTCCCGGGCATCCGCTAGAAGCTACAGATTATAAGCCGGTTAGCCGATTTCCTAGATTGGGTGTGGAAATGCTTCCCAGTTCGCAGTCGATGACAACCGCTCCGCCGATCAACCGTCCGGAACCGCTGCCTAATAACGCCCGCACGTTCGTTGGACTGGTGTGTGGGCTGGGTGTCACAATCCTGTTGTGGCAACTCGCTCAGTGGGATTCGCCCGACATGGTGAAGTACGGCTGCTACCTGGTGGTGGCGCTGGCGGCGTCGGGTCTGAAGATCACCTTTCCGACAATGGCCGGCACGCTGTCGGTAAACTTTCTGTTCATTCTCTTCGGCGTGATCGAACTGACGCTTTCTGAGACGCTGCTCCTTGGATGTCTCACAACATTGCTGCAGTGCGTGCTCCACACCAAACGATCCCCCCGGCCAATCCAGATTCTATTCAACGTAGCGAGCGTGACGAACGCTGTCTTCATCACGAGCCGGGTCTATCATTCGGCCATTCTCAGCAACGACAACCTCGACCTGTCCGTCCGGCTGGTCTTAGCGACGATCGCATTCTTCCTGCTGAACACCTTTCCGGTGTCCGTTGTCATCTCTCTGAGCGAGGATAGGCCGCTCCGCCAGATCTGGCAGGAATGCTATTTCTGGTCGCTGCCCTACTATCTGGTCGGTACCGGAATCGCCTACCTGTCGAGTCTCGCCAATCGCTATGTCGGGTGGCAGACTGCGCTGCTCATCGTGCCGGTCGTCTATCTGATCTATCGTTCCTATTGCCTCTATCTGGCAAGGCTTGAAGACGAAAAACATCACGCCGAAGAAATGTCGTCGCTTCACTTGCGCACCATTGAAGCCCTTGCGCTCGCCATCGAAGCGAAAGATCACACGACGCACGACCACTTGCAGCGCGTGCAGGTCTACGCCATGGAGCTGGGCAAGGAGCTGGGGCTCAAAGGCGAAGACCTCGAAGCACTCCAGGCGGCGTCACTGCTTCACGACATCGGCAAGCTCGCGGTTCCCGAACACATCATCTCGAAGCCCGGACGGTTGACGCCTGAAGAGTTCGAGAAAATGAAGATCCATCCGGTGGTTGGCGCCGAGATTCTCGAACGGGTGCAGTTTCCCTATCCGGTTGTTCCCATCGTCCGATCGCACCACGAAAAATGGGACGGCACCGGTTATCCCAGCGGCCTTCGGGGGGAAGAAATCCCGATCGGCGCCCGAATTCTGTCGGCGGTCGATTGCTTGGATGCCCTGGCGACGGATCGGCAATACCGGCGCGCGCTGCCTCTCGATGAAGCGATGAAAGTCGTGCTCAAGGAATCCGGCCGGCAGTTCGACCCCAAAGTCGTCGAACTCCTCGGGCGCCGGTATATCGAACTCGAGAAGAAGGCCATTGCGAAGAATCCGCACCCGCAAAAGCTCTCGCTCGACGTGAAGATCTCGAATGGCCACGCTCCCGCGGCCGGATTCGAAAGCATGGCCGTCTCGGCACGGGACAAACCCGGGGGCGGCGACCGGGGCATCGATTTCCTTACGTCGATCGCCGCGGCGCGGCAGGAAGTGCAGGCGCTGTTCGAACTGGCGCAGGATCTTGGAAATTCGCTGAGCCTGGACGAGACGCTGTCGGTGCTCGCGGTGCGGCTGCGCCGGATGATTCCCCACCACTCGATGGCGATGTACATCAAGCGGGAAAACAAGCTGATTCCGGAGTACGTCAATGGCGACGACTTCCGGCTGTTCTCATCGCTCGAAATTCCAATCGGCCATGGCCTCTCGGGCTGGGTGGCCGACAATCGCAAGCCGATCGTGAACGGCAATCCGTCCGTCGAGCCGGGCTATCTGGGCGATCCGTCGAAGTTTTCGACCTTGCGCTCGGCGCTCGCCGTTCCCCTGGAGGGCGTGAATGGGATCGTCGGCGTCATGACGCTTTATCACGCCGATAAGGACGCCTTCAGCAAGGATCATCTGCGCATCCTGCTGGCGATCAGTTCCAAGGTTTCGCTATCCATCGAAAACGCGCTCAAATACAGGCAGGCGGAGAGTTCCGCGACGACCGACTACCTCACCGGACTGCCTAACGCCCGCTCGCTTTTCCTGCATCTCGATTCCGAGTTGTCGCGCTGCCGCCGCATGAATTCGCCGGTCGCGGTGCTGGTCTGCGACCTCAACGGATTCAAGCAGGTCAACGACCGCTTCGGACATCTCGAAGGCAACCGCGTGCTGCGCGAGGTGGCCCGCAGCCTGCGAGAGAGCTGCCGCGAGTATGACTACACTGCGCGGATGGGCGGCGACGAGTTTGTCGTAATTCTTCCCGGTCTAAAACCGGAAGACATTGAAGCCAAAATCACCCGGATGCGCGGCTTGGTCGCCCAGGCCGGACGTGTCGTATGTGAAAGCGACATCCTTTCGCTGTCGGTCGGCCAGGCCCATTACCCGGAGGACGGCACCGACGCCGAGCAATTGTTGGCCGAAGCCGATAAGCGCATGTACAAAGAGAAACAGTCGCATCGCTTGCATCCGCCGGCGGTAACCCCCGATTGGGACAAGCGGTGGACCGCGCCCACCACCACCATTCAGTAAGGCTCCGCTACTTCTTCAAGAGCGAGTAGAGCGCCACCGCGAATCCGATTGCAATCACGACAGCACGAACATACGCGGCCTTCATTCGGCGCGAAACCCGCGCCCCCGCGTAACCGCCGAGGATGGCCGTCACCGCCATCGGAACCGCATACTTCCAGACGATCACACCAGAGTAGAGGAAAATAATGGCCGTGACACCGTTCATCGTCGCCGCCAGAATGTTCTTTACCGCATTGATTTCGTGAATGTCGCCGATGCCCATGAAGGCCAAGGAACTGAGCATCAGAATCCCGATGCCGGCGCCAAAGTATCCGCCGTAAACACCGACGAGAAATTGAAAAAAGATAATTGCGGCGATTGTCCCCCGCGACGGCAAGGAGGTCGAATTCGACCCGAGCAGACGCTGCAGCGGGCGCTGGAGCAGCATCAACGTCGAAGCCAGAATCAGCAGCCAGGGGACCATGCTGGCAAAGATCTTCTCAGGCAGCCGGATGACCAACAACGATCCAATAATCCCCCCGAGCAGGCTGGGCGGCAGTAGCCGGACCAGATGTGGACGGCTTGAGGCGAGTTCGCGGCGAAATCCCCACGCCGCAGCCAGCGAGCCGGGCAGCAGTGCCATGGTACTGGTCGCGTTCGCGGCCACTGGACTCAAAACCGCCAGCAGGCTTGGAAAAGTGAGCAGTGTTCCGCCGCCCGCGATCGAGTTCACGGCTCCCGCAGCGAAGGCGGAGGCAAGTAGGAGAGCGTAACTTCCGAGAGAATCTGTCATGTCGAGTGTGTTTGGATGCCGGTTGCCTAGTGCCCGGACGGCACCGCGAAAGACGGCGCCCGCCGCGCTTTGGTCGCTTGCTCAAATGCGTAGGCGTATTGAATCAGCGGACCCTCGGACCAGGCTCGGCCGAAGAATGAGAGTCCCGCTGGAAGACCAAAGATCCAGCCGGCAGGAACCGTAATATGCGGATAACCCGCCACGGCCGGATAGGTAGAACTACCTCCCGACGTCGCATCCCCGTTCGCCCAGTCTGTCTTCCAGGCGGGAGCGCCGGTCGGCGCGACGATGGCATCGAGCTTGTGGGCGTCCATAACGGCATCGATGCCGCCTTCGCGCGAAAGGCGGCGGCAAGTAGCGAGGGCCTTGAGATAGGCCTCATCTGTTAGCGGACCCTTGCTTTCGGCTTTGACGAACAGATCCTGCGCGTAGTACGGCATCTCCCGTTCGGCGTTCTTCTCGTTGAACTCGATCACGTCTTTCAAAGACCGAACCGGGATCCGGCTCCCGCGGCCTTCGAGATAGATCTTGAGGCCGGCCTTCAGTTCGTACAACAACACGTCGAGTTCCGGTTCGCCGAGCTTTCCGTAGTCGGTGAAGTTCACTGGATCGATGAGCTCCGCACCCAACTTCTTCAGCGTCTCGAGCGACGATCGCATCAGTTTATCGACGTGCTCGTTATAGCCGAACAACTGGCGCGCCACGCCGATTCGCGCACCCTTCAATCCGTTCGGGTCGAGATAGCGCGCGTAGCTTCGTTCGGACCTCTTCGCTGACTGCGTCGCCGCATCCCGAGGATCCGGCCCGACGATCGCATCGAGCAAAGCCACGGCATCGGCAACGGTTCGCGCCATGGGACCCGCCGTATCCTGCGTGTGCGAGATTGGAACAATTCCGGCGCGGCTGACGAGCCCAACCGTAGGCTTAATGC
>JBDTTK010000158.1:0-7930 GCA_039930685.1 Bryobacteraceae bacterium
TTCACCGGCTTCGACCTTGGCGAGGATGGGGAGCAGGCGGCGGTCTTCGATCGAGGCGGAGGGAGCTAAAGTCATTTCAGAAACCAATTCGTCTTGAACCATTTTTCGAGCGAGATGTCGGCAGCCCAAAACACAAAGAATAACACGCTAACCCAGCCATTCATGGTAAAAAACGCGGCGTCGACGCGCGAGAGATCGTCATGTTTGACGATGCTGTGCTCATAAACCAGCAACGCCGCGACCGCGATGACGCCGGCCACGGCGACGGTGCCGAGATCGAAGGTGGCCACCAGCGCGAGCAGGCAGACGATCATGCCGATGTGCAGGAAGCGGGCGAGAATTAATGCCCGGGCGATGCCGATCTTTCCCGGGATGCTGAACAGACCCGTCTGGACGTCGAAGGCGAAGTCCTGGCAGGAGTAAATCACGTCGAAGCCGGCGGTCCAGAGCGTGACGGCGGCCGTGAGCCACAGGATGCGCGGATCGAGCGAGCCACGCATGGCGATCCACGCGGCGGCGGGCGCGATACCCAGCGAGAAGCCGAGCACCAGATGCGCGAAGGCCGTAAAGCGCTTCGTGAAGCTGTAGAACATCACGATGCCGAGCGCGACGGGCGCGAGCAGAAAGCAAAGTGGATTCAAGAGTCGCGCGGCGAGGAGAAAGACTGCTCCCGAGACGGCGGTGAAGCCCCAGGCGAAACCGCGGGAAAGCAGTCCGGCGGGCAGGTGCCGCATCTTTGTGCGCGGGTTACGGGCGTCAATGTCCGCGTCGAGGACGCGGTTGAAGGCCATCGCAGCCGAGCGGGCGCTGACCATCGCGACGAGGATCAATGCGACTTTCCGGACAAGGCCTTCCGTCGAGAAGGAGTCCTCCCGCCAGGCGAGCAGGGCTCCAGTGAGCGCGAACGGCAAGGCGAACACGGAATGCTCGAACTTGATCATGTCGAGCGTCAGGCTTAAGCGTGTCCAGAAGGATGGCAAGGGACTTGGCTACTATTTTAGACGATGACTCTACGGATGCTGGGATGCGCGGCGGTGGCGGCCGTGCTTTGCGGGTGCGGTGAACGTCCCGTGACCATGGACGAATTCCGGTCGACGGAGATTCTCTTTCCGAGCGGGCAGAAGATACTGGCCGAGACCATGCGAACGGAACTCGAATTGACGCGCGGCATGATGTTCCGAGACGCGCTCGCGAACGATCGCGGCATGCTATTCGTGCATGGCCGTGCCGGCAACTGGACTTATTACATGTTCCAGGTCAAAATTCCGTTGGACATCGTGTGGATGGATGCGGACAAGCGGGTTGTCGAAATCGCGCCGAACACGCCGCCGTGCGCGTCGAAGTCCGCGCGCGAATGTCCGGTGTACGGAGGCAAGGAAAAGTCGCAGTATGTGCTGGAACTCCCTGGTGGTGGAGCGGCCCGGCTTGGAATCCGCGTCGGCGACACCTTGCGATTCTGAGCGGCTCGCAAGGGCCGACGGTCAGACTAAAGGAATCCGCGCCCGAAGGTAGCTTTCGAGCGCATCCCGCAACAGCGGCATTGGCGCGATTCCGAAGGCCTCCATCTTGCCGTTCGAGAGCGCGGAGTAGCGAGGGCGCTTTGCCGCCGTGCGGTATTCGCGTTCGTTGGTGGGCTTCAGTTCGGGCGTCAACCCGGCGACGTCGAAGATCAAGCGGGCGTAATCAAACCACGAAATAGCCGTTCCGCCGCCGATATGAAACAGCCCGGAGGCTTTGCGGTCGACCATGTCCGCCGTACGCGATGCCAGAGCGGGAGCGTAGGTTGGCGAAGCGACGTGATCTTCCACGACACGGATCGGCTGACGCGCGCCGGCGAGCCGAAGCATCAATTCGACAAAATTGCCTCGCGCGGTGTGGAGCCCACCTGGCCCAAAGACGCCGGAGGTGCGAATAATGAGGGGCTGTTCGAGATATGCCTGCGCGTAGAGTTCGCCGGCCAATTTTGAGACTCCGTAGGCTCCGGTCGGATGCGGACGATCTTCTTCGGTGTAGGCGCGTCCAGCCATGCCGTCAAAAACGTAGTCCGTTGAGAAATGAACGAGTTGCGCATCGGTCTGGCGGCAGGCGAGCGCGAGGTTGCGAACGGCAAAGGCGTTGCCGAGGTAGGCGGCTTGAGGCTCCTTTTCGGCGACATCGACCTGATTGTAGGCGGCAGCGTTGATCACCACGCCCGGATCGATGGGGGCGAGGGCACTCTCGACGGCGGCCAGGTCCGTAATGTCGACGTGGGTGCGCTCGAAGGGAAACACGGACCAGCCGCGCTTCTGATATTCCTTTTTGAGTTCGACGCCCAGTTGGCCGCCGCTTCCGAAAATAGCTACACGTTTCATGGGCTTGCGAGTCCCAGGATAACGCTTCAAGGGGTGACGGAGTTCAGAAGGCGGCAATTGCGGCGAATTCGTCCGCGTTTTCGAGGACGTGTTCGAGGATCACACCGAGGTGCCAGGCGTCCGCGATCCACTGGGAGCGGCAAACCTCGCCCAGGAGCATGGAACCGAAACCGTCGATCCGGATGAGGGCGGAAACCGGAACACTCTGGGTGACGATCAGACGCAGTCCGGATCCGGAAACATCGGCCACCGTGCCGGGCACAGTTTCCGGGGAAGGGCCCAGAATCGTTACGCTGACAGACTGATCGACGGGGATTCGCGGTCGGGCGCGCCTCTCGGCAAACCTAGGGGCCATTTGCCCCTTATCGGCTTGAACGGAACAGTCTTGAATTTTTCCGAAAGGCCTTAGCGGCCAAGAAGGTGGAGAGTGATCCAGATCAAGACGCCGACTCCGGCGGGAACGGCAAATTCAACCCAGTACCGCGACAAGAAGCTGGTGCTCGACTGCGCCGTCAGAAACTCCGGCAAGCGGTCTTCGACTGGTTTCGCCGCAGGAATGTTTTTGTTGCTTGAGCCGGCTTTAGCCAGCGAAGAGGTAAGGCGGCTGCGGAGGTCGGTCGGAAGGCCGCGGAGTGTACGAACAATCTCTTCCCTGCCCCGCTTGTCCGCAATCAAAATGGTGGCCGAGTTGATGCTGTTGGTGGACTGCTCCAGTTGCTTTCGCAGAGACAAGGGGACCTCGTCCATGGAGTGATACACGCGGGTACGGCTGCCAACCGAAATGAAAATCGTGGATGACTTCAAGGTCATGCGGTCCATCTGCTCTTGTAGATCCACCGGCGAGGGTGAATGCTTCCTCCGAACTCTGTCTAATATACCTCGCGGACGGCAGGTGGTATTGCGCCGGATCCAACGGGCCAACAGTCGGATGTTGGCCCGTCTCTAGCTCGCCTCGCGCGACGGCCTTCCGCCCCGAGCCGGAAATCCGGCGTTTTCGAGTGTCACCTGAATAAAACTGAGCGCTGCGCGGGAGAGCGCCTTGTCTTTCCGATAGATCAGGGCAACCTGGCGAGCCATTTTCTCCGGTCCCAGTGAGGCCACGGCAAGCCGGCCCGCGGCGATGTCCTCCTGACAGTGGGATGCCGCGAGAAACGACACGCCGAGACCGGCCATGACGAATCGCTTGATCATCTCGGTCGAATCCAGCTCCATTGAGATCTGTAATTCCTCTTCGACCGGTTCGAGCCAAATATTCAGCCTGCTTCGCGTGGTTCCCGACTTTGGCATGAGCAAGGGAACTCCGACGAGGTCGCGGGGAGAGACCGAGGACTGCGAAGCCAGGGGATGTTGCGGAGATAGAAGCAGCATGATCTCGTCGGTGTGGATCCGGACGATTTGCAGCCGCTTCTCTTTGACAGGAAGCTGGGTAATTCCAAAGTCCGCCTGATTGTCAATGACGGCCTGCATCACTCCGGCGCCGTAGCTGCGGTCAACCGAAAGTTGGACATTAGGGTACTGCTTCTTATACTCGGAAAAAACCCGGGGCAGTACATATATACAAGTGGCTTCGTTGGCCGCGATGACGAGTTCGCCGCGGGGAACTCGTTCGAGTTCCTGGATGGTGTTTTGGGCGCGGCGGCGAAGTTCGAGAATTTGTTCAGAGTATTCGGCGAAGATTTTACCGGCGGCGGTTAACGAGATGCGCGTTCCAAGGCGGTCAAACAGCGTCGTATTCAGCTCCGTTTCGAGCTGACGCACTTGTGCAGAGATCGCGGGTTGCGTGCGATAGACGGCTTGAGCCGCCTTCGAAAAGCTTTTGAGGCGGACAATTTCGAGAAATGTATGGAGCTGGTCTAGATCCATGGAGGATGCCGGACGGCGGAGCGGCGACGAGGCACTGCCGGAAGCTTGATTGTAACAGCCACAGTGGATCGGCTACGATGATCGCATGCGAACCCTGTTTCTCGCGGCACTCATCACCGCCGCTCTGTGTCTTTCCGCCGGACGCGCCGCGGCCGCCGATGCGGCGTCGGTGGAGCGCGGGCGTTATCTGGCGGTCGAGGTGGCGAAGTGCGGCATGTGCCACACGCCGAAGGACGAGAAAGGCGAACCGGACAAGGAAAAATGGTTCAAAGGCTCGGTCCTCGATTTTGCGCCGCTCACGCCCGGAAGTCCGGGAACCAAGGGCTGGCACAAGACGGCGCAGGACCTGACGCCGGGCGGATCGCTCTGGAAGAAGTGGGGCGAGGCGGCGATGGTGAACTTCCTCGTAACGGGAAAGAATCCGCGCGGAAATCCAGCCGACGTGCCGATGCCGGCGTACACCATGACCAAGCAGGACGCCGAAGCAATTGTCGATTATCTAAAGACGTTGAAGTAGATGCGTTCCGGCAGGGCGCGCGTCGAACTCGGGGTGGGCGCGGCACTCATTGTGTGCCTGCTCCCGACCCAGGCGCTCCCCGCGGGTCCTGAAAACGTCGCGCTGATCATTAACGACGCCTCGGCTATTTCCCGATCCATTGGTGAATATTACGCCCGACGCCGTGCCATTCCGGTGTCGAACGTTTGCCACGTACGGGTCTCTGAAGGCGAAGACGTAGGGCGCTCAGAGTACTCGTCGAACATCGCCGGCGCGGTCGCGCGCTGTTTGCAAAAGCAACGACTGACCGAGAAGGTCCTCTATCTCGTGACGACGGCAGGTTTACCGTTGCGGGTCAGCGGCGCATCCGGCCGGGACGGCGAGGTGGCTGCCGTCGACAGCGAGCTTGCCCTGCTTTACGCGGAAATGCACGGCATGAAGCATCCGGTCAAGGGTTCCGTTCCGAATCCGTTCTTTGGGCAGCGAGAATCGGCGTTCGAGCATCCGCGGTTTCCGATGTACCTGGTAACCCGATTGGCGGGTTACGATTTCGCAGCCGCACGCGCGCTGGTGGACCGTTCGATCGAGGCGCAAGATCCGAAGTACCGAGGCAAAGGCAAAATTGTTATCGATTTGAAGTTGCTCGACAGCACATCCGGCAATGAGTGGCTGCGGGATGCGTCGTTGCGGGTTCCGCAGGACCGGCTCGTCTTCGACGAGTCCGCGACTGTACTCTACGATCTGAAGGACGTCGTGGCGTACGCGTCATGGGGATCGAACGATCCATCGCGGAAGCGCCGCAAGATCGGATTCCGGTGGCTGCCGGGGGCGATCATGACGGAGTTCGTTTCGACGAACGGCCGCACCTTCAAGCGTCCACCGGAGACCTGGACTATCGGTTCGTGGTCCGAACCCAAGACATGGTGGGCTGGCGCGCCACAGACGCTCTCCGCCGATTATGTCGACGAAGGCGTCACCGGTGCATCCGGGCATGTCAGCGAGCCGTATCTCGCCTTCTGCCCACGGCCCGATATCCTGATTCCTGCTTATATCGGCGGCCGGAATCTGGCGGAGAGTTACTATCTGGCGATTCCGCGGTTGAGTTGGCAGAATATCGTGCTCGGAGATCCACTCTGCAAATTGCCGTAGATCGTCGGTGGCGCGGACTAGGAGTTCGCGGGAATGCGCTCCCAGGCACCACCCTCGTGAGCGGGAGGAAAAGCATCCGGGAATAGCATCTCGGCCAGGATCTCAAGCGACTCGACGACACGAGGTCCGGGGCGATTGAAGAATTGGTTGCCGTCGGCGATGTAGGCGCGCTGGTCCTTGACGGCCTTGAGTTCTGGCCACGCGGTGTTTTCGGTGAGCCAGCGGAGTTCCGCGCGAGTGCGGGCGAGATCGAATCCGCAGGGCATGCTAACGATGACGTCGGGGTTGACGGCCGACAGCTCCTGCCAGCTCATCCAGGGCGAGTGCCCTCCGGCGATGCCGCAGAGATTACGAGCGCCGAGCATCTCGACCAATTGCGGAACCCAGTTGCCCGCAGCCATCAAGGGCTGATGCCATTCGATGCAGACCACGCGCGGAGCGAGTCCGGTGGCGTGCGCCTTTTCAGAGATCTCCAGCATACGACGCTTCGAATCGGCGATCAGCTCGGTTCCGCGATCCTGCACGCCGCAAGCGTCGGCTACCCGGCGGATGTCCTTCCAGATGTCACCGAGCGAATTGGGTTCGAGCGCGACGACCTGAGGGCGGGTGGAGTAGCGGGAGCCGAGAGCTCGTTCGACGTCATCCAGGCTGACGGCGCAGACCTTGCATTGCGTTTGCGTCAGTATATGGGTGGGCTGAAGGCGGTCGAGCACGTCGTCGAAGACCTCGTAGACGCTCTCGGCGTCGCGCAGGGTCTCCTTGACGCGCTGATCGATCTCGCGCGAGTCGCCTTCGATGTCGAAGCGGGGCCGAGTACAAACCGGCAGAGAGGAGACGCTCAGCGGATAATCGCACTCGTGCGACCGGCCGACTTGAAACTCCCCCAGTCCGAGGGCGTGGACGATCTCGGTTGCGGACGCGATTAGAGGAACGATTCTCACCGTTCCATTCTCGCGCGCCTTTTAGGATGCAGGGTCGAGGATCTCGGCGAGAACCTCGAGCCGCTCCGACGGCTGGCCGGTCAGCCGGAGCAAGCTTAGCCGGAAGCTCATCTGTTCGCGCTCCGCAAAGCTACCGGCGGCAGTGCTTAGTTGATCCGTAGTGACGAGGATAGATTTAGTGACGAGCATGGATGAGGAAATCGGCATGGACAGCCGAGGCCAATAGGCCGGCACTCAAAATCGATCGATTTTGAACCCTAACTCTCTTGGAGTACCGGGCTGACGGGGTGCGCGGTACTAGAAATCGGCCGGCCGATCGGCAGATCCATCTCGACTTCGAGCCCGGGCATCGCGTTTCGGGCGCGGAGAGTTCCGCGGTGGAGTTCAATGGCGCGGCGCGCAATCGAGAGTCCGAGTCCAACGCCGCCGCTGGTCCGGTTGCGATCGGCATCCACGCGATAGAACGGGTCAAACAAATGCGGCAACGCGTCTTCCGGAACTCCTGGACCGTAGTCGCGGACGCTGATTCTCGCCCCGTAGCCGAGTCGCAGAACGCCCACTTCGATGTTGCTTCCCGGCGGAGCGTAGCGAACCGCATTGCGCATCACATTCTCGATCGCCCGACGGAGCAGTTCCGGGTCGCCGTCGATGGCCACGTTCTCGAGAGGTCCGACGACGACGTCGCATCCGCGAGCCTTGGCTTCGATTCCGCAGAGGTCAGCCAGGTTTCGAATGAGAGCATCGAGCGACACAGATTCCGTGCGGCGGTGCGCGGGGTCGGTTTCGGCGCGAGTCACTTCGAGAAGTTCGGTGATCAAGGCGTTGAGCCGATCCGACTCTTTCTGCACGCGGTCGAGGGTCGTCGATCCGCTGCTTCCGGCGCGCGCGAGTTCGATGGCGACGCTCATGCGCGTCAAGGGAGAGCGCAACTCATGTGACAGGTCGAGAAGCAGCCGCCGCTCAGACTGGCGGAGGCCGACGAGGCGATCCGCCATAAGGTTGAAAGTTCTCGCCAGTTGGCCGATTTCGTCACGCCGGTTGGCGTCCGCGCGCGCGTCCAGTTCGCCGCGCCCAAACCGATCCACCGCGCGTTGCAATCTGCGGAGCGGAGAGGTTACGTGTAGTGCGAG
>JBDTTK010000159.1:0-7929 GCA_039930685.1 Bryobacteraceae bacterium
GAGGTCGGGGCCGGTGCCTTGCTTGCCGACCGGATGGCAAGTTGCGCAGGATTCCTGCCGGAAATAGGCGATGCCCGCCAGTTCTTCCGTCGTCAACTCCTGCCATGTCTGAGGACCGGACGCGTCGATTTCGACCTGTGGCGGCGTCGATTTGATGGCAGCCGCCGTCAGTCCGCCCCATCCGATTGCTGCGAGCAGTACGACTCCTATTGCGGTGAAGCGCTTCGAAACGCGCATCGCCGCACCGCGGTCGATGAAAGGAACCAGGAACAGCGCGCCGATCGCCAGAGTCGGGAGCACGACGCTGCCGACGATTTCGAGCGATCCCTCGAAGAACTTCAAGGTCTGGAAGAGAAACAGGAAATACCATTCCGGCCGCGGAATGTAATTGGTATCGGTCGGATCCGCGATGTGCCCCAGCGGGACTTTGGCGAAAATCGCCGCTGCCGTCAAGATCAAGAACATCACAAAGATCGCGAAGGTGTCTTTCGCGACCTGCTCCGGGAAGAACTTCTTCTTCGGCACGCCTTCGTCTGATGGCTGGGGAGCAACTCCGTGTTTCCTGACCAGGAAGACGTGGACGCCGATCAGCAGCATGGTGATCGGCGGCAGTAGCAAGACGTGCGCCGCATAGAAACGCGCGAACGTTACTACGCCAATCGAGCCGTCGCTTCCCAGCAATCGCGTGAGATATTGGCCCGCGATGGGAGCCGATGCGGCAATCTGCGTGGTGACCACGGTTCCCCAATACGCCCGGTTATCCCACGGCAGCAAATACCCGGTCAGCCCGAAGGCCAGGGTCATCAGCAGTAGAACAACGCCCGCGATCCACGTTGCCTCGCGCGGTTTCTTGTAGGCGCCCCACACGAAAACCTGGATCATGTGCAGAACAACGACCACGATCATCATGCTCGCGCCCCAGTGATGCATTCCGCGGATGAGTTGGCCGCCCGTCAATTCCGTGACGATATAGCGCAGCGAGTTGTACGCTTCTCCCGGTGTCGGCGCATAGTTGAACGCCAGCAAAATTCCGGTGGCCACCTGCAGCAGAAATCCGAACATGGCCACGCTGCCGAGCACCTGGTGCCAACCACTCGATGCCGGAATATCTTCGTAAAGGAAATGCTCGATTCCGGAAACGATCCCGGTCCGCTCTTCAAGCCAGTCGACGACGCTGCTCAGCATACCGTCTACGCCTTTTTATCCTGGACCTTGACCGGTCCGATCAATAGCTTGGTTCCGCTGAGCTTGGTCTCGAAGCGATCCAGCGGCCGAGGCGCCGGACCTTCAAGGACTTTGCCGTCGATCGAGAACAAAGAGGTATGGCAGGGGCAAACGAAACTGTTCTTGGCGGCTTCCCAGTGATACGCGCAGCCGAGGTGGGTACAGCCAGGGGCGAGTGCGAAGGCTTCGGTGTCGGATTTTTTGACCACCCATGCCGTCGTCTTCTCGCTGACAACCTTCCAGCCGTCAACTCGATTCCGCCGGAACACCACTTCCTGCGGAGCATTGGGCTGCAATTGGCCGAGATCGGTGGCCTCGACCCACGCCGTTCCCTTTTTCGTCTTCGGCGGAACCAGCAGGTAGAGAGCCGCCGGAATAGCCATGGCCGCTCCGATCACGGCATTCAACCCATAGATGGCGGCGAGATAAAAACGGCGGCGATCCAAAACTCGTGACCCTCCCCAGGTCGCCTCGGATTTTGCGGGCGATCCAGTATTGTAACGGGAACTGCAGTCCCGATGGGACCGATTCCCGCGCGCCGGTGGCGCACCGTATTGCGACCCAAGTGGTAGGACCGCCATCGCGGCGCGGGCGGAACCGCGGATTACCGGATCCAGATCCGCACGCCAGATTGGCTCTTGCTTGCGCCGACGGTCAATTCAGCCGAAACCGATCGGCTGCCCGCCGACAGACCCGCCGGAATCCGCGCGTTGATCTGCATCACGCCTACCAGGCCCGGCGCTTCTCCCGCGTACAAGATCGGCGCGTCGAAAGACGAGATCTTCAGCGATACGGCCACATTCGGGCGACCCAATGGATCGGACGCGAGCCGGCCCGTCACGCCGCCGGGCGTTGTCTGCCCGTATCCCGTCGCGTACAACGTAACCAGCGATCCTACGGCGGCCGGCGAGCTGGCGCTGTTGCCCGAACCATCCTGGTTCACCGCGAGAATATCGGTAGGCCCGTTTACAGTGAATAGCGTCGGAGCCGCTTCCGCCACGGTCAGCGAAATCTTGTTCGACGGCACATCTTTGTAGAATGCCTGAACGGTTGTCGCTTGCTTACCTGCGACTTCGAACGGCACTTGCACGGTCAACTGGTAATAGCCGGTCGCGAACACCGGCGCCGGAACGCCATCGAACAACACGCGCGTCTCACCCGCTACGGTCATCAGTTGTCCGGTCTCGTCGATCACGCCCGGAGTATCCTGCAGCGGACCGACCAATTGTCCGTAAAACGTCACGACTTCGCCGGGCGCCACGGGACCGGGCGGTCCCCCAGCGGCGCTCGCCACGAATTCCGGCGCAATCGAACCGAACCCCGCGGGATCGCCGGTCAAAAACAAAAGGATTATGCCTCCGATTCCCGGCTGCGGATCGCCAATCTGCCCGCAGGTCCAAGGGTGGTCCAGAGTTGTCGCGGCGTAAGAGTCGTAGTCCGAGATCAAACTGCCGGGCGCGAACGACACGGCGGTCCACGAAATATTCTTAATCGCGAGGTAGACCAGCAACTGCGAAACGGCGTCACCCGCCTTCACCGGATCCGCAGGAACGCTACGGCAACTGGCCGAGTCTTCCTCGAACGGCGTGCCCCATTCGCCCGCATAGAGCGGCAGTGAAGCGGCCAAAAATCCGAAGTTCGTGTCGCGCTGTGCATCCGTTAACGCCCGATCGAAGTACGGGTGCATCTCGTACAGGATGTTGGTGCCCTGCAGGTACGCGGACGGCGTCAGACCCCGGAATTCGGAGGGATCGTGAAAGGCCGGCGCCGAAATAAACTGCTGCGTGGCGCCGGCCTCGCGAATGCGGTCGGCGAGCGCCTGCATTCCGATTGCAGTTCGCCCGTTGGACGCCGTTCCGCCGTTTCTCCAGAAATCCCAATCCGACGCGCGATGCGTTCCGGAGTAGCCGGGGATTGCTTGCGGCGACGGACGCCCGTACAAGTCAAAGACGATTCGCGGATTGTCCTTGAAGTAAGCTGCCCACGCAGACCAGAATTCGGCGACCTCGGGGCCAGGCAGTCCAGTGTCGAACGGCGCTCCCGCCCGCGCTGAGTCCGACGCGACCAGGACCACGATGAGTCCTTCGGCGTTGGCGCGCTCGGCAATCTGCGCGACCTTGTCGAGGTAATCCTGCTTGTCTCGCTGCCAAACCCAGGGGCTGACCAGCAGACGGACGCAATTCATGTTCCAGCGCTGGCGGATCACCCGGAAGCTAAGCGGAGTCATGGCGGCCACGGATCGGGTATCCGCTTCAGTCGGCAGCATCGCATCGAGGCCCTGCATCTGCACGCCGAATAGCACGAACTGGCGGTGGTTCGCGTCGAACAGGCCGGTGCCCTCGAGGTGGAACGGCGGCGCGGGCGCAGGGGTCGGGACAGAGTGTGCAAAACACAACTGTAAAGCCGCCCCTGCCAGCAGCATCGCGATCCAGAAATTCCGTGCGGCTCTCAGCTCCTGGCCCTCATTCCTTCTTAGCTTACGACGTGCGGTGCCGCGTTCCTCTTGCGCCTGCGGCGCGGTCCTATCTGTAAGACAGCGGATAATGCGTACAGTGGAACGAAACGGCTTCGGCGGATGAGAACGGTTCTAATTGTTTGCGCAACGCTTACGATCGCCGCGGCGCTCGCGCCGGCGCAGAACCCTGTCATCACGACTGTCGCCGGAGCCACCCCCGTGTCCGGCGCGCCCGTGCGGGGTTACGCCGGCGACGACGGACCGGCCATCGCCTCCACCCTTGCGCTCGCCAATCTCCAAAACGAATGCGATCCGCAGCGCTTTGAGCAGACTTCGAATATCGCGGTTGACGCCGCGGGCACCCTCTATTTTGCCGACTCGAACAATCAACGCATCCGGCGCATTACGCCTCAAGGCGTCATCTCGACCTACGCCGGGACCGGCGAGCGCCCCGCTACCGACGCGCGTTGTGAAGCCACGGGCACCATCGGTGACAACGGTCAGGCGCGTTCGGCGCGCCTCTACAATCCCGCCGGCGTGGCACTGCATCCGAACGGCAACCTGATTGTCGCGGACCAGCAGAACAACCGCATCCGCCAGATCACGCCAGCGGGCGTGATCACGACCATCGCGGGAAGCGGAGCGCACAACCTCTACGCACCCGGGATTCCTGCGACTTCCTCGCCGCTGGATTGGCCCAGCGCCGTCGCCGTAGACGCGTCGGGCACCGTCTACTTCGCGGAGTTGCACGGAAACCGGGTGGCGAAGATCGCCGCCGACGGCCGCCTCGTTACCGTAGCAGGGACCGGTTTTCCCGGCTCCGGCGGTGACGGCGGGCAGGCCACGGCAGCGCAGTTGCGGAAGCCAACCGGAATCGCGGTGGATTCCTCGGGCGCCGTCTACATCGCCGATACCGGCAATCATCGTGTCAGGCGCGTGGGTACGGATGGCGTCATTCGGACCATCGCCGGAACAGGCGTACAAGGCTTCTCAGGCGACGGCGTTTCCGCGCTTTCGGCAATGCTCGATACGCCAATGGACGTGAAGGTCGACGTCGCCGGAACCATCTACATCGCCGATGCGGGCAATCATCGGGTCAGGCGCATTGATCCGCAAGGCGTCATCCGCACCCTGGCGGGCACGGGCGAACCGGCGCGCGGCGCCGACTACGCGGATGCTGCAGAAAGCAGCATGAATTTTCCCAGCGCGCTGGGCATCAGCGCCGCCAACGAACTCTATATCGTCGACTGGCAGAACTATCTGATCCGCCGCGTCGTTTTTGACGGCGACCCGGCGATCAATCCCGGCGGCGTCGTCAACGACGCGAGTTTCGAGGCCTTTCCGGCGCCCGTCGCTCCAGGATCGATTGTCGCAATCTTTGGCGTGAACCTCGCGGCGGATCCGCGCGACGCCGCCGACGGCGTCTGGCCGAAGCAACTCGGCGCGACCTCGGTGGAGCTTAACGGCGTCGCGATTCCCCTGTACTATGTCTCGTCCTCGCAGCTCGTGGGCCAACTTCCCTATGACCTCGCCAGCGGACCGGTTACGGCGGTCGTCAAGCGCGACGGCAAGTCCAGCAACAAGGTAACGCTCCACATCGCCGACGCGTCACCGGGTATTTTTCAGTCCGCCGGATCGAAACAGGCCGCGGCGCTCAATCAGGACGGCCTCACGGTCAATACGAGTGCGACGCCCGAAGCGCGCGGCAACGTCGTCGTCGTGTTTCTCACCGGTCAGGGCGCGGTCAGCTTGTCCGTCGCACCCGGCGAGTCCGCTCCCCTCGACGCGCTGGCCTACGCGACGTCATCTTACTCGGCGACAATCGGAGGCATCGACGCTGCGGTCCAATTTCTCGGGCTAACGCCGGGCTCCATCGGACTCGCCCAGGCAAACATCGTGATTCCGTCAGGGGTGACTCCAGGCGACGCTGTGCCTGTGATGATTGAAGTGGGAGGCCGCAAGAGCAACCCGGCCACCATCGCGGTCCGTTGATGCGAACGACCCTGCTGCTGGTGTGCGCCGCGCTCCTATCCGGACCCTCCTTCGCCCACGAAGGCCCCAAGAAAAAGCAGAAACCGACCAAAGCCCAGGCCGACCTCGATCGTGCCCGGGCTAAGCTCGACGCCGCCAAAAAGCAACTCGCCAAGCAGGGCCGATACTCTTGCTGCGTCAAACCCTCATGCGATCTCTGTGCGCGAACCACCGGCTCGTGCAATTGCGCTCGTAACGTCGCCGCCGGCAAAGGAGCCTGCGGCGAATGCTACGCCGGGTGGAAGGCCGGACGCGGCACGATGAAGGGCGTCGACGCCAAAGCGCTGATCCTGCTTCCGGCGGACCACCAGGCCTGTGCGCAACCCGCAACCTCCGATGTTTCTCCGGAGTTGAAAGATGCCATCGACGCGCTGCTTGGGGCCAAGAAAACGCTCGTCGCCGAAAAGCGGTTCGCCTGCTGCATCCGCGGCGGATGCGGCCAGTGTGCCCGCGAAGGCGACTGCCCCTGCGGCGGTGACCTGGCGGCAGGCAAAGGCGTTTGCGGCGATGGCCTTGATGGCTGGAATTCGGGACTCGGCATCTTTGAGGGAATCCAGCCTGCCGAGGTGAAACTCGCGCCGATGGAATCCGCTTCGATGGATGCCGGCATGGGACCTGGAACAGGCGAATCGAGTGGCTTATATTCCTCCGGCACGAGCCAGGTGCCGCGGACTGCCGGAATGAATATGCTCGACTGGCGCGTACGCAACTGGAGCCTGATGCTCAACGGCCAGATCTTTGGCGTGTACTCGGCGCAAAGCGGGCCGCGCGGACGAGACAAGATCTTCTCCGCGAATTGGGTGATGGCGATGGCGAGCCGCAAAGCGGGCATCGGCACGCTCAGTATCCGCGCCATGCTGAGCCTGGAGCCCGCCACGATCACCTCGCAACGTTATCCGTTGTTGTTTGCGACCGGCGAAACCGCGAACGGCGTGCCGATTATCAACGGGCAGCATCCGCACGATTTGTTCATGGAGCTTGCGGCGCTCTATCAAATCCGGCTCGGCGAGCGAACGACAGTGACGTTGTACGGCGGTCCGCGTGGCGAACCTGCACTCGGGCCGCCCGCGTACCCTCATCGCGTCTCGGCCTCCGAAAATCCGGTGGCGGTGATCTCGCATCACTTGCAGGACTCGACGCACATCTCAGACAACGTCGCCACCGCCGGCATCACGCACCGCTTCGTGACTTTCGAAGTTTCGGGCTTTCATGGCCGTGAACCCGATGAAAAGCGTTGGGGCTTCGACGGAGGCGCGATTGACTCGTTCTCCACGCGCCTCACGTTGACGCCAACCACCCGCTGGTCCGGCCAGATTTCCATCGGCCGCATCAATCAGCGCGAGGCGACTCATCCGCTCCGTCCGACACTCCGGACGACGGCGTCGGCCATGTACGTCCGCCCGCTCGCGAAAGGACAGTGGGCGACGTCGGTAATCTGGGGCCGCGACAACGACCTCGAATACACCCAACTTCCGAACCTTGCCCAATTCCAAGGATTCTCCACGGGTGCTCTTTCGACTCTCGGGCTTCCCGGGCGGCCGCCCTTCCGGCCGCAGCACATCGTCACGATTCCGACGCGTATACCGCGCCAGATTTACAACTCCTACTTGCTCGAATCGACTGCCCATTTGGGGCGCAACTGGGTCTGGGGGCGCATCGAGAACACTGACAAGGACTCGACGCTCCTTTATGAGGAAGCGCCCTTTGTCCTTCTGGTCGACGAGCGGCGTCTTGCTCGCGTACAGGCCTATACGGCGGGCTACGAGCGCGACCTTCCGGGGATGCCGCGGGCGCTTCAGACGGGCGTCGGCGGCCAGTTCACTATCTTTCATGCGCCTCCGGTGCTGGCGCCGATCTACGGCAATAACCTCGTCGGCGTCCAGCTATTTCTTCGTCTCCGGCTGGGCGCGACTCCCAATCGGTAACCCATCCGCCGCCGCACGCTATCCTGTGAACACATGACCAAGAACGTCCTCGGCGGAGTCCTGCAAACCTGTGGTACGGACCCCCTTACTGGCTTCTATCGCGACGGCAAATGCAGCAGTGACGCTGAGGACGTAGGAAAGCACTGCGTCTGCGTCATCGTAAACGACGACTTCCTTCGCCATCAGAAGTCCCTCGGCAACGACCTGATCACGCCGCGCCCCGAGTTTGGATTTCCCGGCCTCAAAGCAGGCGACGGTTGGTGTGTATGCGTCGAACCCTGGAAAGCATCGTAC
>JBDTTK010000160.1:0-7922 GCA_039930685.1 Bryobacteraceae bacterium
CGATGAGGAAATACATGGGGACGAGTGAGACTTCCCAGAAGACGTAGAACAGGAACAGGTCGAGCGAAACGAAGACGCCGATGACGCCGAACTCGAGCAGCATCAGGAAGGCGAAGTATTCTTTGATGCGATGGTCGATGTATTTCCACGAGATAAGCACCGCGATAGGCGTGAGCAGGGTGGACAGGAGAACCAGCCAAAGGGTGAGGCCGTCCATTCCGATGTGATAACGAATGGCCGGGCTTTCAATCCAAGAGATGTTACTGACGAACTGATAACCGGTGGGCGTCTCGCTACCAAGGTAGGGGGAGAGCAGGCCAAGGGAGATGACAAAGATCGCGAGGGACAGCAGCATCGCGGTCATGCGGCTCGAGTCCTTGGGCAGGATCAAGATCGCGAGGAAGCCGATTAACGGGAGGAAGAGAACCAGATCTAGAAGATTCACTGGACGCCTCCTTTCAGCCCGACGTAGACAATGACGGCGATGGCTCCAGCGACGACCCAAGCGGCGTAATTCCGGATGTATCCGGACTGTGCCTTGCGGAGGATTCCGCCCACTCCCTGGGCGACGGTGGCGACGCCGTTGGCGATGCCGTCGATGCCGCGGACATCGATCACGCGCCACATGAGGTTGCGCGAGCCGTCGATGGTGGGTTCGATCACAGCCGAGTCGTAGAGTTCATCCACGTAATATTTGTTGTAGATCCACTTATAGGGGATCGAGAACAGGCTGACGATGGTGTCCGGAATTCCGGGGGCCAGCACGTAAAAGACGTAGGCGAGGGCGATGCCGATGATGCCAGCAGCGCTGGCGACGAGTTCCAGCCAAGCTTCTTTTTCACCTTCGTGGATGGGGAACAGCGGTTCCAGAATGTGGGGGATGTTGAAGACGTATTGTCCGCCAACGCTGAGGACCGCGAGGATCATCAACGGGATGGTCATCGACAGAGGCGATTCGTGCGGTGTGTGCGCGTGGGCATGCTTGTCGTGACCGTGGTCGTCATGGCCGTGGGCATCATGACCGTGAGAGGCGTTGCCCTTGTACTCGCCAAAGAAGGTCATGAAGAAAGCGCGCGAGCAGTAAAACGCTGTCATGCAGGCTGTGAGAACGCCGACCCAATACATCCAGGGGGCGTGCTCATAGGCGGCTTCGAGGATCAAATCCTTGGAGGCTGCGCCAGAGAGGAACGGAACGCCGGAGATGGCGAGTGTGGCGGCGAGCAGGCAGAAGAAGGTGATCGGCATGTACTTCCGGAGGCCGCCCATCTTGCGCATGTCCTGTTCGTGATGGCAGCCCATGATGACGCTACCGGCTCCGAGGAAGAGCAGTGCTTTGAAGAAGGCGTGCGTCATGACGTGGAACATGCCAGCGGAGAAAGCTCCGACGCCCAGGCCGAGGAACATGAAGCCTAGCTGAGAGACTGTCGAATACGCGTAGACCTTTTTGATGTCGAACTGGGTGAGGCCGATGGTGGCAGCGAAGAATGCGGTTGCGAGACCGATTACGGCTACCACGTCGAGCGTTCCATAGGAGTGCAGGAAAATCGTCGAGCTGCGGGCGATCATGTAGACGCCGGCGGTGACCATGGTTGCGGCATGGATGAGGGCGCTGACGGGGGTCGGGCCGGCCATGGCGTCGGGGAGCCACACGTACAGAGGGATTTGCGCAGACTTACCGCAGGCACCCACGAGGAGGAGCAAAGAGATGGCGGTGAGCACCCCCGCGCTGGTCTCAACGGGCATCGTGCCAACTTGCGAGAAGACGGTTTTGAAGTCGAGCGAATTGAAGTTAATGACGATCAGGAACATCGCGAGCGACAAACCGAAGTCGCCAACGCGGTTCACGATGAAGGCCTTGTTGCCAGCATCGGTGGCGAACTTTTCGAGGAAGTAGAAGCCGATCAGCAAGTAGCTGCACAGACCGACACCTTCCCAACCGACGAACAGCAGCAGGAAGTTTCCGCCGAGGACCAGAATCAGCATGAAGAACATGAACAGATTCAGGTAGGCGAAGAAGCGGTAGTAGCCGCCCTCGTGGTCCATGTAGCCGATGGCGTAGACGTGGATGAGGAAGCCGATGCCGGTGACGATCATGAGCATGATCGCGGAAAGGCGGTCGACGGAGAGGTCGAAGCCGATATTGAGGTCGCCGGATCCGATCCAGGTGAAGTAGCGCTCGATGTGGGCTTCGTGGAGACCGCCCGAGAAGAAGCCGAGGCCGTTCAGGGTGTTCAGGACCCAAAGAAACGAGAGGAGTACGCTACCGGCGGCGATTACGCTGATGACGGTTTTCGGCAGCTTGCGGCCGAATAATCCGTTGACGGCGAATCCGAGGAGCGGGAGAAGAGGTATGAGCCAAAGCGACATTGTGTGTTTTTGTTGGCGTTAATTCTTGAGGGAGCTGATCTCGTCGACCTCAAGCGTCTGGCGATTCTTAAAGACGGTCAGGATGATGGCGAGTCCGACAGCGGCTTCAGCGGCCGCCACAACCATCACGAAGAAGCTGAAGATGTGGCCGTCCACCTGTTTCAGCTTGTAGGAAAAGGCCACGAAGGAAAGATTGACCGCGTTGAGCATCAGCTCAATGGACATGAATACGGTGATGATATTGCGGCGATAAATAAAGCCGGCGGCGCCGACGACGAACAGGATGGCGCTGAGAATGAGATACCAGGAGATCGGAACGGTTTCGCCTTGCTGTAGAAGCTGTTCAATGGGCGGCATTACTCGATTTCCTTTCGCGCCAGGACGATCGCGCCGAAGATGGCGATCAGGATCAGGATGCTGGTGGCTTCGAAGGGAAGCACGTAGTACTTGAACAGGCGAAGTCCGACGGACTGGGCGGAGCCGAGTTGCGTGGTGCCCACCGTGAAGTCGCCGAAGCGCACGTTCTCCGTGAAGGGCAGATATTTGATCGCCAGGCTGGCGACGACGGCGAGGAACATGCCAATCATCGGAATGCCAAGCCAGCGGAGCCAGGGCCGCCTATCCACGCCTTCGGCGGTGCCCGCGTTGAGCAGCATGATGACGAAGACAAAGAGCACCATGATGGCGCCGGCGTAGACGATGAGTTGGGCCGTGGCGATGAATTCACCGCCGAGCTGCAGGTAGAGGCAGGCCAGCGAAATCATGACTCCGATGAGCGACATTGCGCTCGAGATCGGGTGCCGCTGGACGACCAGGCTCACCGCGCTGAGTACGGCGGCCGTCGCGAAGAGAAAAAAGAAGGCTACGTTCATGGTGGTTATCCGAGGGCCACGAAGAAGGCCGTCAGCAACAGATTCAACATTGCGATGGGGAACAGGAAGGTCCACGCAAAGCGCATGAGCTGATCGTACCGGAAGCGCGGAAGCGTACCGCGAACCCAGATGAACAGGAACAGAATGACGCCGACCTTGCCGGCGAACCAGAACAGCGGGATGAGGATCTGACTGATGTAGGGCGCCTGGAAGGCGAGTCCGGCTCCGATGAAGATGACGCCGGCGATAGGAAGCGTGATGCGGTCAAAGGGCCGCGCGGGGTGGAAGCCGTGATACAGGCAAACGATGCCGCCGGCGATGAAAATCAGGGTAGGGACGTAGTTCGAGCCGAATTCGGCGGGGAAAAGCGGGTGCCAGCCGCCGAGGAAGAGCAGCGTGGCGACGCAGGAGACCGTAATCATATTTGCGTATTCGGCCATGAAGAAAGCCGCGAACTTCATCGAGGAATATTCGGTATGAAAGCCGGCAACCAATTCGTTTTCGGCTTCCGGCAGATCGAAGGGGACGCGGTTAGTTTCGGCGAAGGCGGCGATCAGGAAGATGATGAAACTGAAAAATTGCGGAAACGTGCCGTTCCAGAACTGAAATTGGAAAATGGTCCAGCGGGGGATGACGCCGAGCCAGAAGCCGTCCTGCGCGACGACGATCTCGCGAAAGCTCAGCGTGTTGACCAGAAGGAGGGGCGCGGCGAGGGCGAGGGCCATCGGCAGTTCGTAGCTGATCATCTGGGCGGCGCTGCGGAGTCCGCCGAGGAGCGCGTACTTGTTGTTCGAAGCCCAGCCGGCGAGAGCGACGCCGTAGACGCCGATCGAAGAGATGCCGAGGATGAACAAGACACCGATGTTGAGGTCGGTGAGCTCCATGTTGGTTTTGTATCCGAAGAGTTCGATCTGCGGTCCGAAGGGGATGACGGCGATCGAAAGCAGGGCGAGGACCACGGCGATGAAGGGCGCCAGGTAGTAGTAGAAGGCATTGACGTGCGAAGGCGAGATGTCTTCCTTCGTGAGGAGCTTGATGACGTCGGCGAGAGGCTGCAGCAGTCCGTGAGGACCCACGCGGCGGGGGCCGACGCGGAGCTGGATGTGCGCGATCACTTTGCGTTCGATCCACTGCAGATACGCGAGCGTGGTCATGAGCACGGCCGCGACCAGCGCGGACTTGATCAGGGAGACGATGATGAATTCGCTCATTATTTATAGAGTCCGCCGGGGGCTTCGAGGAGCGAGCCCAGCAGCTTCGAGTAGCGTCCAAGGGTTCCGGAAGTGAACAGGGTATCGCCGGACGATTTCACGGCGCCTTGCGCCTGAACAGGGCCATTCAGGACTGCGGCCTGTGCCGCGCCCCCGGTGGCTACGATTGGCAAAGGAACATTATAGCCAGCCACCGTCTTGCGGATTTCGTCGAAGACCTTTTCGGAGGTCCAGATGCCGAGGTTGATTCCGAGTTCCTTCGAGATAAGACCGAGGATTTCGAGGTCCGTCTTGGCGCCCATGATCTTGGCGGCGTGCTTCAGCTTCTGGACTTCGCCTGTGACGTTGGTGACTGTGCCGGTCTTCTCATAGGCCGAGGCGGCGGGGAAGATGATGTCGGCCTGCTTGGCGGTTTCGGTGAGGAACAGGTCCTGCACGACGACAAAGGCGTTGGAAGAGGCGAGCTTCGCGCTCTTCAAGGGATTCGCTCCGACGACCCAGAGGACATCGAGGTCGGTGGCGGCGAGCATTCGAGCGAGGTCGAGGCCCGGCTTGTCGACCGGCTTGTAGCCGGGTCCGAGATGCGGGAGGACGCCCATGTCGGAGGCGCCGCGCGAGTTCGAGTAGTCGACGAGGCAGATGTACTTGACGGAGATGCCGAGCGAATCGCCGAAGGCGACCAGTTTGCGGAGCGTGTCGCCCTGCACGGAGTCGCCGAAGACGATGACGAGGTCGCCGGCTTTGGACAGCGGATCGCGGAGCGATTCGACGCCGGCGAGTTCCTTGCCTGGTTCGACGCGGACGCTGTGAGCGGCCTGCTTGTCCTCGCGGACGGGTCCGGTGGTGACGGCGAAGAGGTTCGCGGAGTGGTGGCGGACGTTGGCGCGGACCTGGAAGGCGAGCAGAGGATGCTGCTGCGAGAGGTCGGTGCCGACGACGAGGACGGATTTCGCGGTGTAGAGGTCTTCGACGGTGGCGAGGGCGTCGGTTTTGCCACTCAGCGCGTCGAGCGTGGTGAGGACGTCGCCGGTGCGGTGATGGTCGAGGTTGTTGGTTCCGAGGGCCTGGCGCGCGAACTTCTGGAGGAAGTAGTTTTCCTCGTTGGTCGTGTGGTTGGAGCCGATGACCCCGAACTTGCCATTCCGGGCTTTGGCTTCCTTGATCCTGGTAGAGACGATCTCGAGAGCTTCGGCCCAGGAGATCGGCTCGAAGGAGCCGTCAGCCGTCCGTTTCTGCGGGGACTGCAAACGTTCCGGGCTGTGGACGAAGTCGAAGGCGTAGCGGCCCTTGACGCAGAGGAATTCGCCGTTGATGCCGGATTTGTCGCGGTTGTTGCCGCGGATGATTTCGCCGTTGCGGACGCCGAGTGTCGTCTTGCAGCCATTCGAGCAGTGGGTGCAGATGGTGCCGACGTGGGTCATTTCCCAAGGGCGGGTCTGATAGCGGTAGGTTCCGGAGGTCAGCGCGCCGACGGGGCAGATGTCGATGCAGGCTCCGCATTCGTCGCATTCGAGGTGGTCGCCGTTGCTGGGCGCGATCTCGGCGAGGACGCCGCGGTTGATGATCCCCAGGGCGTGGACGCCCATGCCTTCGTCGCAGGCGCGGACGCAGCGGTAGCAAAGGATGCAGCGGGGCGCGTCGAAATAAACGACGGGCGACCACTGCTTCTCGTCGACGTGATGCTTAATTTCGGTGAAGCGGCTTTCGCCGGCGCCGTAGCGGAACACCATGTCCTGGAGTTCGCATTCGCCGCCCTTGTCGCAGACGGGGCAGTCCAGGGGGTGGTTGGTGAGCAGGAATTCGAGAGTGCCTTTGCGCGCGTCCTTGACCTGAGCGGAGTCCGTATGGACGATCATGCCTTCGGCGACGGGAAGCGTGCAGCCGACCTGCAGTTTGCCCATCTTCTCGACTTCGACGAGGCACATGCGGCAGGCGGCCTGCAGCGTGTATCCCTCGTAATAGCAGAAGGCCGGAATCGAGATTCCGTTTTCTTTGGCCACTTCGATCAGGAGCGCGTTTTTGGCGGCTTTGACGGACTTGCCGTCGATCGTAAGAGTGACCAGTTCGGTGGCAACAGCCGTATCAGCCATTGATGATTGACCTCAATTGGAGCGGGCGCACTACACGCCCACCAGTTCACGCGACGAGGAGAGCTTCTTTTCGAAGTCTTCCCGGAATTTTTCGATGATCGAAATCGTGGGCAACGCGGCGGCATCGCCGAGCGCACAGAAGGTGCGGCCGAGCATGTTTTTCGCCAGTTCGTTGATCAGGTCGATGTCTTTTTCTTTTCCATGACCAGCGTCGAAACGCGTCAGGATCTTCTTCAGCCAGGTCGTGCCTTCGCGGCACGGGATGCACCAGCCGCAGCTTTCATGCTGGTAGAACCGCATGATGCGGAGGGCGAATTTCACCATATCCGTGGTTTCGTCGAGGACCACCATGCCGCCGGACCCGAGCATGCTGCCGATCTTGGCGAGCGAGTCGTAGTCCATGTTGATGTCGCACTCTTCGGCGCGGAGGATGGGGCAGGAGGATCCGCCGGGCACGACGGCCTTCAGTTTCTTGCCGCCGCGAACGCCACCCGCAATCTCATTGATGAATTTCATCATCGGGTAGCCAAGCGGGACTTCGTAGACGCCGGGCTTGTTGACGTGGCCGGAGATGCAGACGAGGCGGGTTCCGCCGGCTTTGGGGATGCCGAGATCGGCGAAAGCTTTTCCGCCGTCGCGGATGATGGCGGGTACGGCGGAGTAGGTTTCGACGTTGTTCAGCAGCGTCGGCAAGGCCCAAGCTCCGGCGACGGCCGGGAAGGGGGGCTTCATGCGCGGGATGCCGCGCTTGCCTTCGAGCGAATCGAGGAGGGCGGTTTCTTCGCCGCACTCGTAGGCTCCGGCGCCGGTGTGCGCGTGGATGTCGAAGTCGAAGCCGGTGCCGAGGACGTTTTTGCCCAGGACGTTGCGCGCGTAGGCTTCGGCAAGCACCTTCTCGAAATGATCGATGAGGTAGCGGTATTCGCCGCGGATGTAAACGTAGCCGACATGCGCGTCCACGGCGAGTCCGGCGATCATCATGCCTTCGATGAGCTGATAGGGATCGTATTCCATCAGCAGGCGGTCTTTGCAGGTGCCGGGTTCGCTTTCGTCGGCGTTGACGACGATGATCTTGGGCTTGGGAGAGGTGCGCGGGACGAAGCTCCACTTGAGGCCAGTGGGGAAGCCGGCGCCGCCGCGTCCGCGGAGGCTGGAGATTTTGACTTCTTCGACGATCTCCTCGGGCTTCATCCCGACGGCCTTCTTGAAGGCGCGGAAGCCTTCGTACGCGAGGTAGGCGTCGAGAGTGTGCGAATCCTTGACGCCAAACAGGCGGCTGACGATGCGGGTCTCTAGCGGCGATGGTTCGTTGTAGAGCGGCATTTACTGGGCTTTCCTAAGATCCGCGAGCAACTGGTCGAGCTTTTCGGGGGTGACGAAGT
>JBDTTK010000161.1:0-7910 GCA_039930685.1 Bryobacteraceae bacterium
GGCAGCGTCGTCGCTATCGATCTCGCCAGCGGGAAGCAACTATGGAAAACTTTCGTGATCCCGGATGCGCCGGTTTCGCGCGTTAAGAACAAGAATGGTGTCGAACAGTACGGACCGGCCGGAGCGGGGATATGGAGTTCTCCGACGATCGACCGGCAAGCGGGGCTGCTCTATGTGGGGACCGGAGACGGTTATACGGATCCCGCGCCCGCGACTAGCGACGCAGTCGTCGCTTTGGATCTGAAGACCGGATCTTTGAAATGGTCCCGGCAGCTGACGCCGGGGGATAGCTGGAACTATTCATGCGCCAGCCCCGATCGTGCCAATTGCCCGGCAAAGCCGGGTGACGACCTGGATATCGGGTCGTCGCCGATTCTACGGAACGTGCCGGGCGGCAAGCGCCTCTTACTGGTTGGTCAGAAATCGGGCGTGATGCATGCTCTCGACCCGGATCAGCAGGGCGAGGTCGTCTGGCAGACCAGAGTGGGCCAGGGGAGCGCCATTGGCGGCATCATGTGGGGCTCGGCCGCCGACATGGAGACGGTCTACGTGCCGTTGTCGGATTTGTTCGTCCGGAAGCGTGTGGCTCCTCCCGGCGGGCTGTTCGCCCTGGATATCGCGACTGGAAAATTGAAATGGACAACTCCGGCTCCGAAATCCGCATGTATCGGTAAGCCCGGATGCAGCCAGGCGCAAATTGCGCCCGCTACGGCGATTCCGGGTGTAGTCTTTTCCGGTTCAATGGATGGCCACTTGCGCGCCTACGCCGCGCTCGACGGAAAGATTGTGTGGGACTTCGATACGCTGCGTGAGTTCACGACTGTGAATGGCGTCGCCGCCAGGGGCGGTTCGCTCAGCGCGACAGGTCCGACGTTGTACGACGGAATGATGTACGCCAATTCCGGCTACGGAACGCTCGCGGGCATGCCCGGTAACGTTCTGCTGGCGTTTGGTGTGGACTAGGCAAGAAAGACCGAAAGAAGAGGGGACAGCGGCTTGACTCCGTTTGAAGGTCGCGGATATACTTCACTCGCGGGTGCCGGGCTGTTAAAGGCCGCGTCGCCCGTTTTTCGGCTTTGCGCATCGGCCGAGTCCAAAAGCGGCGGCCCGCAGGGGGCAGCGCGGTCTTAGTCAGTTAGCTTTGATCGATCGCCTCCGACGCGGGGCGGGAAAGAAAGAGTGAGGAGCATATGGCAAGAGCAAGTACACAACACAAATTGGATCGGGTCCGTCCGCCGCGAGTACAGGTTACGTACGACGTGGAAATCGGGGACGCCATCGAAATCAAGGAGCTTCCTTTCGTCCTGGGCGTGCTGGGTGATTTCACCGGACAGCCGACTGAACCCCTACCCCGGATGCGCGACCGGAAGTTCACCGAGATCAACCCGGACAACTTCGACAGCGTTCTCGCGGGAATGAAACCGCACCTGGCATTCGCCGTTGAGAACAAGCTCAGTGAAGAATCCGACGCGCCGCAGCTCAAAGTGGACTTGCACTTCAAGAGCCTCGACGACTTCTCGCCCGAGAATGTCGCGATGCAAGTGAAGCCGCTCAAAGAGTTGATGGATCTGCGCACCAAGCTGTCCGATCTTCGCGGCAGCCTGCAGGGCAACGACAAGCTCGAAGAGGCATTACTCGACGCCGTGGGCGATAAGGCCAAACTCGACAAATTGAAGAGCGAATTCGGGGAGGGCAACTAACATGGCGAAAGAAAAGGCAGCAGCGGCTTCGCCGCAAGCCTCCGAGCAGGTTGTCGAGCAAAGCGGAAGCCTGCTCGATCAAATCGTCGACGAAGGGCGTTTGTCGCGCGATGGAGGGCGGGACAAGGGCCGCGATATGGTGAAGCAGTTCGTCGCCGGCGTCCTCGAAGGCTCCATGACAGTGAGCAAGGATGCCGAGGCGATGATCAACGCGCGCATCGCGCAGATCGATCACCTGTTGTCCATCCAACTGAACGAAATCCTCCACCATGAGTCGTTCCAGAAGTTGGAAGGCAGCTGGCGCGGGCTGAAGTACATGCTCGACCAGAGCGAAACCGGCGCAATGCTGAAGATCAAGATGTTCAACGTCAACAAGAAGGAGTTGCTCCGCGATCTGCAGCGCGCTCCCGAATTCGACCAGAGCGCCTTGTTCAAGAAGGTCTATGAGGAAGAATACGGAATCTTCGGCGGCGCCCCGTTCGCGGGCCTCATCGGCGATTACCAGTTCGGGAAGGGTCCGGAAGACATCGAGCTGCTCGAACGCATTTCGCAGACCGCAGCGGCCGCGCATGCTCCGTTCCTGACCGGCGCTGGACCGGAATTCTTCAACCTCGAAGGCTATACCAGTCTGGATGCTCCGCGCGATCTCGGCAAGATTTTCGACACCACCGAGTACGCCAAATGGAAGAGCTTCCGGCAGAGCGAAGATTCGCGTTATGTGGGCCTCTGCCTGCCGCGCATTCTCATGCGTCTGCCGTATGGCAAGGAAACAAATCAGCTGGAAGCATTCGCTTACGAAGAGAATGTGGACGGAACCGAGCACAGCAAGTATCTGTGGGGCAACGCGGCTTGGGCGCTTGGCGCCCGGCTGACCAATGCGTTCGCGCTCCACGGCTGGTGCGCGGCGATCCGCGGCGTGGAAGGCGGCGGACTGGTCGAAGGACTGCCCGTGCATAACTTCTACACCGACGAAGGCGACGTTGCCATGAAGTGCCCGACCGAGGTTCCGATCACGGACCGCCGTGAGAAGGAACTTGCCGACCTGGGCTTCATTCCGCTGGTTCACTGCAAGGGAACCGATTATGCGGCCTTCTTCAGTGTCCAGAGCACCCAGAAAGCGAAGCTCTACGATAAGGACGCGGCCAACGCGAACGCGCGCCTGTCCACGCAGTTGCCTTATATCTTCGCCGTTTCGCGGTTCGCGCATTATCTGAAGTCGATGATGCGTGACAAACTGGGCAGCTTCATGTCGCGGTCGGACTGCGAACGTTGGCTCAACCAGTGGATTCTGCAGTACGTCACTCCCGACGACAATGCTTCGCCCTACTACAAGGCGTCGCACCCGTTGCGCGAAGCGTCGATTCAAGTCGCGGAAGTTCCCGGAAAACCGGGCGCGTATCGTGCGATTGCATTTTTGCGGCCTCACTTCCAGCTCGATGAGCTGTCAGTGTCGTTGCGGTTGGTTGCGGAACTCCCGGCATCGGCCCGGAAGTGATCCCTTTTTTCGCCGATCACGCGTATTAAGACAAGGAGGCCATTATGGCTGCAGTAGATTATTTCTTGAAGATTGATGGAATCGATGGCGAAAGCATGGATGCCAAGCACAAGGCTGAGATCGATTTGGAATCCTGGTCGTTTGGAGAGTCGAACGCCGGAACCCATTCGGGCGGCGGCGGTGGCGGCGCTGGGAAGGTTAGCATGCAGGACTTCCACTTCGTCATGCGAATGAACAAGGCGACTCCGAAATTGTTCCTTGCTTGCGCCACCGGCGAACACATCAAGAAGGCCACCCTGACCTGCCGCAAGGCCGGTAAGGAACAGCAGGAGTACCTGAAGATCAACTTCTCGGATCTCCTCATTTCGTCGTACCAGACCGGCGGCAGCTCGCACGGCGACACGGTTCCGACGGAGCAGATCTCGTTCAATTTCTCGAAGATCGAGTACGAGTACAAGCCGCAGAAGGCAGACGGCACGCTGGATGCCGCGATGAAGACCGGCTACGATCTGAAGTCGAACCAGAAGGTATAAGTAAGAAGAACGAGAGCCTGAGGTCCCATGACATCCAGGGAACTGTATCAGGCCGGCAAATTAGACGAAGCGATTCAGGCGCTGGGCGGAGAGGTTCGGGACAACCCGACCGACGCCCGGCGCCGTACGTTTCTGTTCGAGCTGCTTTGTTTTGCGGGTGATTGGGAACGCGCGGCGAAGCACCTGAACATTTTGGCCGGCGAAAATAAGCAAACGGATTTGGGAGCCATGCTGTACCGCTCCGCGCTCCACGCGGACCGCCAGCGGCATGAACTCTTCGAGAAGAAAGAATATCCTTCAGGACCGCTTCCTGAAGACAATCGCGGCGGTACCTGGACGGATGCCGAAGGCGCCAGTCATACCTTCGAATCCATTGAGGATGCCGATCCGCGGATTGGCGCGCGCCTGGAGATGTTCACGGCCGGCGCGTATATGTGGATGCCATTTGCCCACATCGAGCGGATTGAGATTCAAAAGCCAAGCCGCCTGCGAGACCTATTGTGGTCGCAAGCGCTGGTTCGCAGTGGGCCAAGCTTCAAAGGCACCGAATTGGGTGAGATCCTGCTTCCCGTGATTTCGCCGTTCAGCTACAAGCACCCCGATGGAAACGTTCGCCTTGGCCGACTGACCGTGTGGGAGCCGGAAGGTGAGGATGCGCTGCCTTATGGGCAGCGGTCATTCATGATCGACGGCGAAGACGTTCCCCTCCTTGAACTGCGAAGCGTGGAATTCACGCCGGTCGAAGAGGAAGCGGCCTAAAAAAAGGGCTGGCTGGCGCGGGTTTCCGCTGCACTTTCAGCCCGCTCGCCCGGTGGCGTAGGGACCAGGGGAGTCTTGGGGAAGCCCCACGAGCCCTCGGCCGGCTGGGTGCTCACGCATAGAGTTGAATGAGCCGAACGGCTTTCTCCTGATGGGGCGGCCGGAACAAGCCGATAGATACGAACATGGCGCAGGATTCTCACAACTCGCAGCACGACATGGTGACCCTGTCGATCATCGACCGTATTGTCGGTGATGAGGCGGACGTGCCGGCTACGCGGCGCGAGGCAGTGGCGCATCTCAAGCGCAATGTGCGCCGCGATCTTGAGTGGCTGCTCAACACACGGCGTAACCCGGAAGCCGCCGGCAAGGAGTTTCCTGAATTAGAGCGCAGTGTATTCAACTATGGGCTTCCCGACTTCACAGCGATGTCCGTACTGAGCAATCGGGAACGGAACAGCCTGCTGCGTGCGCTCGGAGATTGCATCGCCTACTTCGAGCCTCGGCTGAAGCAAGTACGGGTTCAACTCCGCAACGAGCCTACCGCCACGCATCGCACGCTGCAATTTCAAATCGAAGGGTTGCTGATGATGGATCCCGCGCCGGAGCGGATTTCGTTCGACACCACCTATCAGATGACTAGCGGAGAGTACCAGGTTAGAGGCGAGGCGAGTTGAGGCAGGGGTTCCGGCGACTCATCGGCCGCGGGTTCGCTCCAGCATCGGCTCCGTTGCCCGCCAGGCGGTTCCTTCTGAAACAATGGGGGCGGCATGCGTGACGATCTCCTCCTTTACTACGAACGGGAGCTCAACTTTCTGCGCCAAATGGGCGCGGAGTTCGCCGACAAGTACCCCCGCGTAGCCGCGCGCCTTCTTCTCGAATCCGACAAGTGCGAAGATCCGCACGTCGAGCGCTTGCTCGAATCGTTCGCGCTGCTGGCCGCGCGCGTTCACCTCAAGATCGACGACGAGTTTCCGGAGATCACCGAGGCTCTGCTGAGCATCGTGTATCCGCACTACGTCCGGCCGTTCCCTTCGGCCTCGATCGTGCAATTTCATCTCGACGCGGACAAAGGCGGGGTCACGACCCCGCAAAAGGTTCCGCGCGCGTCGATGCTGCGTTCCGATACGGTCGGCGGAGTGCCTTGCCAGTTCCAGACCTGCTTTGACACCACCGTTTGGCCGATGAACGTCGCGGCCGGCCAATGGACAACTCCGGATCGGCTGTCGCCACCGATTAAGTCGCTCGAAGCGTCGAACGCGGTCCGGTTTGAAGTAAGGACGCCCACCGAAGTCGAGATCTCGAAACTCGGGATCGAGACGCTGCGCATCCATCTGGCGGGCGACGGCAACGTCGTGCATGCGCTCTACGAGTTGTTGAACTGCAACGTGGCGCAGATCATTGTTCGCGATCCCACGCCGATGTCCAAGGTCCGTCCGGTCGTCCTGCGGCCCGAGGCGCTTCGCCCGGTCGGCTTTGAAGAAGGCGAAGGGCTGATTCCCTTCCCGCGGCGCTCATTCCTCGGCTATCGCATCCTGCAGGAGTATTTCGTATTCCCGGAGAAGTTCTTCTTTCTCGATCTCACCGGCCTCGAGGCGATTTGGGGTAGCGGGTTCAAGAATCGAATGGAAGTGGTCTTCCTGATCACGCAGTTCGAGCAAAGCGACCGCCGGCAAATTCTTGAGCTCGGTATCTCGGACAAGACGTTCCGGCTGAACTCCACGCCGATCATCAATCTCTTCCCGCAAACGGCCGAGCCCATCATGCTCGATCAGCGGAAGTACGAATATCCAATCGTTCCCGATATCCGGCGCCCGAATGCGACGGAAGTATTTTCGGTCGACTCCGTCGTCAGCATCAATCCGCAGTCGAACGACGTGATGCAGTTCGAGCCGTTCTATTCGTACCGGCATGCGACGCTGAAGGGCCGGAAGCAGACCTTCTGGATGGCCAATCGCAGAGTCTCCGGCCGCAAGAACGACGAGGGCACCGAAGTCTATTTGTCGATGGTCGATCTCTCGACGCGACCGGTAAGGCCCGACGCGGATACGCTGACGGTTCGTACCACCTGCACCAACCGCGACCTGCCGGCGAAGCTTCCGTTCGGGAATGAGGCGGGCGACTTTGAGCTTGAATCCGGAATCGCCATTAAGCGAATCGTGGCGCTGCGCAAGCCCACGAACCCGGTGCGGCCGCCCGTCGGACGAAGTTCCTTCTGGCGTCTGATTTCGCACCTCTCCCTCAACTACCTCTCGCTGGTCTCCGAGGGGCGCGAAGCACTGCAGGAGATCCTCAAGCTCTACAATTTCACGGGAACGGCATTCACGGAAAAACACATCGACGGGATCATCTCGCTCGAGAGCCGACGTCACTTTACGCGCCTGATCTCCGAAAACGGAATCTCTTTCGCCCGCGGCACCAGGGTCGAGATCGAATTCGACGAAGAGATGTTCGTCGGCGGAGGCGCATTCCTGTTCGCCGCCGTGCTCGAAAACTTCCTGGGTCACTACGCGACCCTCAACAGCTTCAGCCAACTCGTGGTACGCACGAAGCAGAGAAAGGAGATCGTCAAAGAATGGCCCCCGAGAGCCGGACGGACGATCTTACTGTAGACGGGCTCGACGCCGAGGTCCTCTCGCCGGAGGCCGCGGAGGCGCTCGCCCTGTCTCCTTCCCGCTATGCGGCGGTCGAAGAACTGCTGCGTAAGACACCGCAGGAATTCCGATTCTTCCAGGCGGTCAGACTGTTTGAGCGGCTGAACCCTGAGCGAAGTCCGATCGGCCGGTTCGTGCAGCCAACCCGCGAGGTGGTCCGCTTCGCGTCGCACAATTCGTTCCCGTTTCCCGCCAGCCAGATCCAGGAAGTGATCTGGCCGTTGCGGCCCGGAGATCCCGCGCCCGGGCGGCGCGCGATGACGCCGATCCACGTCCCCGTCATCGTCGTCAACTTCATGGGATTGACCGGCCCCTCCGGCATCCTGCCTCTTTACTACACGGAGATGATCGTCGAGCGGATCCGCAACCGCGACCGCACGCTCGCCAATTTCTTCGACATCTTCAACCATCGGATGATCTCGCTGTTTTACCAGGCGTGGGAGAAATACCGGTTTTCGATTGCGTACGAGCGCGGCGAGCGGGATCGCTTTTCGCATCACCTGATGGACCTGATCGGCCTCGGCACACCCAAGCTCGAGCGCCGCCTGGCGCGCCGCGACGACGGACGCCCGGCCGTCGAGGATGACTCTCTTTTGTTTTACTCCGGCCTCCTGTCGCTCCACCCTCGGTCGGCAACGGCGCTGCGGCAGATTCTCTGGGATTACTTCGATGTTCCCGTGCGGATCGAGCAATTCGTCGGCGGCTGGCACCGCCTCGACCGGGCGACGCAGTGCGAATTCGACCGGGGGCAGTCGATTTCGGAACAACT
>JBDTTK010000162.1:0-7880 GCA_039930685.1 Bryobacteraceae bacterium
GGAATGCGCTTGGCCATGCCGGGAGGGAAGACAGCGGCCGCGGAACCGGGCGTATACACCGCGAGGATGTCCTCCTGCGTTTCGCGGGCGCTACGAACCGCGTCGCGATCGGCAGGCGGTGGCGCGTACATTACGCCCGGCGCGACGCCCCGTAGCCACGGCGATCCGGGAGGACGTACGAAGACCACCGCGTGGTGCACGGTCTGGTAGTTGCTTGGGCGGACTTCGACTTTTGAAACCCAGCGGTCGTAGGTGAAGTTCGACGGCAGAATCACATACTGGTAATCGATCGCCTTCCTGGCCGGAATTGCGAAGGCATTCGGCATGCCGATCACGATATCGGGCGAGGTGTTCCAGCCCTCGGTCCAGCGTTCGGGCTTGGGCGTGTCCCGTTTCGATCCTTCGGGCGCTCCGGCCTCGACCCAGGAGTCGATGGCGACGCGTTCGTCGGCTGTCAATTCGGGATTGTTGGCGAACTCGCCGTGCGCCGGGTCGGCGAACCAGGGCGGCATCTTCTTTGCACGGACCGCCTCGCGGATCGCTTTCGCCCACGGCCGGGACTGCGCGTAGGTCAGAAGCGGCATCGGGCCAATTTGGCCAGGCCGATGGCAACTCTGGCAGCGCCGTTGCAGGATCGGATAAATGTCGCGGTTAAAGGTGATCTCGGCGGCGGGAGCGGGCAGACAGAGCAGCGCAATCGCCGCAAGTGCGCACACACCCGTCATCCAGCGTTCGAAGCACCTCATGCTATATCGGACACAGACGTGTAATGACCGGTAGTTTAGTACAACGTGGGTGTGTGAAGAATTGCGAATCGCACGAGCGCGCCGCGTTACACTAGCCTATTGCCCACCACTTACGACGCCATCATTGTCGGCGGCGGCCACAACGGCCTCGTCACCGCCGCGTACCTTGCTCGCGCCAAACGCCGTGTACTGGTCCTCGAATCCCGGGAATTAGTCGGCGGATGTGCCGTCACGGAAGAAATCTGGCCGGGATACAAGGTCTCGACGGCGTCGTACCTGTCGAGCCTGATGCAGGAGAAGGTAGTTCGCGAGCTGGAACTGGCGAAGTACGGCTATAAGGTCGATGCCAAGGATCCGGCGTTTTTTTCACCGTTCCCCGATGGACGCTACCTATTCATGTGGCAGGACCGCGCCAAAACGCTCGCGGAGATTGCCAAGTTCTCAAAGCGTGATGCGGAGACGTTTCCGGACTACGAGGATCACCTCGAAAAGCTGGCAGTGGTCGTCGAATCGCTGTTGCTGACGACGCCGCCGGCGTTTCCGCCCAAGAGCCCGGGCGACTTTATCGACTACTTGAAAATCGCCGGGCGCGCGCGCGGACTGAATCGGAAAGAGCTGGTCGGGCTGGTGAAGATCTTTACGCAGTCGGCGGCGGACTTCCTCAACGAATGGTTCGAGAGCGAAGAGGTGATCGTCACGCTCGCGACCGACGGCGTCATTGGTGCGAATGGCGGTCCGAAATCGGCGGGTACGGCGTATATCCTGCTGCACCATTGCATGGGTGGCATCGACGGCCATCGCGGTCTGTGGGGTTTCGTGCGCGGCGGCATGGGCGCCGTGTCCAATGCCATCGCGGACTCGGCACGCGCGCATGGCGCCGAGATCCGAGTCAACGCGCCGGTCGCGAAGATTCTGTCAAAGGATGGCCGCGCATACGGCGTCACTTTGCAGAATGGCGACGAGATCCACGGGAAGACGGTCGCCTCGAACCTCGACCCGATCCGGACGTTTCTGCATCTCGCAGACAAGGCGCAACTGCCGCCGGAGTTCCTCGATGGCATGCGCAAGTTCCGGTCCGAGGGGACGTCGTGCAAAATCAATCTCGCGTTGAACGGCCTGCCGGACTTTACGTGCCTGCCCGGCTCCCCTGCCCCGCATCATAAGGCAACGATGCACGTGTGCCCGAATATCGACTACGTTGAGCGCGCGTGGGACGACGCGAAGTACGGCAAGCCCTCGAACAAACCGCTCCTCGAAATGACCGTTCCCACGATGTACGATCCGTCGCTTGCGCCTGAGGGCAAGCACATCATGGGCATCTTCTTGCAGTATGCGCCGTACACGCTGCGGGACACGACCTGGGACGTTGAGCGCGAGCCGTTCGGCGACCGCGTGCTCGACATCATTGCGGAGTACGCGCCGAACATCAAGGACATCGTCGAGCATCGCCAGATCCTGACTCCGCTCGACCTGGAGCGCCGCTTCGGCATTACGGGCGGCAACATTTTCCACGGCGAGATGAGCATCGATCAGATGTTCGTGCTGCGTCCGCTCGCTGGCTGGGCAAACTACCGAACGCCGATCCGCGGGCTCTATCTGTGCGGTTCGGGCGCGCATCCGGGAGGCGGAGTGATGGGCGCTCCGGGGCACAATGCCGCGCGGGAGATGTTGAAGGACTCGTAGCGCGGCTCCTGTTCGATCAAGTTTCTCTGGGCACTCCCAAAGAGGAGGCAAAGGTCCAAGGCCACTCCTTCACGAACTGACTGCAGCAACTGCATCCATGGCGCAGAACCTCCTGTCTGGCATTTCCGCTCGTCGCTAAGTCGTTGTTTTTATTCAGAACTCAGTTGGCCACCTGCGTGCATAGCTAATGGCATGAGCTAGCACTTGTGCAGAAAGCCCCGAGCGCGGCGCAGTGCCGATCCATGCCTGGATGTATCACTATGCCGAGAACCGCCTTCTGCCTGCTCGAAGTCAGCTCAAAATTTTGTTTTCAACGAGGAGAGGCAACGATGCTCGGATGGATTAGTGTTTTTGGGGCAATGGCCTCAATAGGCGGAGTGATGTCCGGTGTGGCTTCCATGCCCTCCACCTCGCTCAAGGCGGCGACTATGGTCTGCTCAGGATTATTTTTATTAGCGGTGGCTTCGACGAAACTCAGAAGCCGCGTCTAGTGCACCCCAGGTCACTGGCGTCATGAGTAAGTCGGTTTCACAAACGATTCTGGCGTTTTACTCCTCTAATTCTGAAGAGGCTCACCGGTCGAACCGTTTGTTGCGGAAAGCAGGCGCAAGAACTTGCCTGCTTGGCGCGCCGAATGTCGCCGTGCCGGAGTGGTGCGTCCAGTTTGAAGAACTTCGCCTGACCGACGAAATACTGTTGGTCGCCCAATGCCGGTCGAGCGAGGCCAGCGGTGTTCTAGAAATCGTTCAGGACGTCGGAGCACCCGCGATCTTCGTCATCGAAGGACCCGGCCCTTCACCTGCACCACCGGAGCGGCCGTACACCTCGCTCTCCGTAGACGATTTGCGCGCGCACATGAGGGACACTGCGGCGGGTCATGGAGCACCCTCCGGTCCGGTCAATGGACAAGGTCTACAAGAGCGACTCCTTAAGAGCGAATCCGCATTGCGCTCCGCCGCCGAGGAGTTGGCCGAGTTCGGTCACCTCGATCACTCGCTGACCGCGGCGGCGGACTGGCTGCTTGACAATGATTACCTGGTCCGCACCAGTGTGGCGGAAATTCTCCAGCACCTGCCTGCTGAGCATCGCCGTCTTCTTCCGGCGCTCGCATCGGCGGGCGGAACTCCCCGCATTTACGAGTTCGCCAAAGAACTTGCCGGGCATACAGACAACGCGCTCACCGAAGAAAACATCACCAATTCCGTCCGCGATTACCAAACGGTCCAGGCGTTCACCATCGCCGAAATATGGCTTCTTCCGCTGATGCTTCGCCTTGTGCTGGTCGAGTCCCTCGGCCGCCTGGCGAAGCAAGTGAGCCATGCCCAATACCTCCGCGAAGCGGGATACCTTTGGGCAAATCGGCTGGTGTCGGCATTCCGTCAGGGGCAGCCCGTGTTTGACCGTATGCTGACCCGGCTCGATCGCGATCCCATCGCGTCGCAGAATGGATTTGTCGCCTGCCTCGACGAGCAGTTGCAGGGTCAGGAGCACATCCTCGGACCCGTCCTCAAATGGCTCGACAGCCGCCTAATGCTGCCGCGGACGGAGATCGTGCGCCATGACCACGAGGCCGAATCGAGAATCCGGCTGTCGGTCGCGAGCGCTTTCGGCAGTTTGCGCATGCTTGGACAGCTCGATGCCGCCAAATTGTTTGAGAACACGAGCCTCGTCGAGGCCGAGTTGCGCATGGATCCCGCCGGCATTTATCCGTGCTCGGCGTTTGAGACCCGGAATCGCTGCCGCTCGACCGTGGAGGACTTGGCGCGGACGAGCAACGCCGACGAGTTGGACGTAGCCCGCCTTGCAGTCCGCTTGGCGACGGAAGGACTGGATTCGAGGGCGCAGGAGGTCACGTACTATCTCTTCGCAGAAGGCATTCGGACGATGGAGCTTCAGCTTCGGGCCGCAATTCCTCTCCGTAAACGGTTGGCCCGCGCACTGCGCGCGCGCCCCGCGACCTTCTACATCACCGCGATTGTCAGCCTCACGATTTGCTTTCTCGCGCTGTCTGTCGAGTTTGCCTGGGAGCTCGGCTTTCATGACCCTCTTCGCATCGCGGCGCTAGCGCTTTTGGCGATGTTCCCGCTCAGCGAATTCGCCACCCAGTTCGTCAACGCGCTGGTCATTTCCCTGATGCATCCCGATGAATTGCCGCGCATGGATTACCGCCACGGGATCCCCGCATGCAATCAGACCCTGGTTGTCGTTCCGATGATGCTGACGAGTGCTCCCGTAATCCACAGGGAACTTGAAAAACTCGAGGTCCGTTTCCTCGGCAACCGCTCCCCCAACATCTCCTTCTCACTGTTCTCCGATTTTCTCGACGCTACCTCCCAGCACACGGAGGAGGATGCTGAACTTCTTACGCTCGCGGTCGAAGGCATCGCCGACCTGAATCTGCGTTATCCGGAGTCTCCCTTTCTGCTCTTCCAGCGCGAGCGGACCTGGTCCGAGAGCGAGCAGCGATGGATCGGGCGCGAACGCAAGCGCGGCAAGATCGAGGACCTGAATGCGCTGCTTTGCGGCGCAGGAGATCCCTCCATTCTGCGAATCGGAGAACTGCCCTCGTCCGTCCGCTTTGTCATCACGTTGGACGCGGATACGCAACTACCAGCCGGCGCGGCGCGGAAAATGATCGAGACCATCTCGCATCCGCTGAATCGGGTTGAGTATGATGCCGTGACGCAGGTCCGTAAACGCGGCTTCGCCATCATTCAACCCCGGGTGAGCATCTCCCTGCCCGGAGCCACCGCCACCCGTTTTACGCGCATCTTCTCCGACGCCACCGGCACCGACCCGTATTGCCAGGCCGTCTCGGACGCGCAGCAGGACCTGTTCGGCGAAGCGATGTTTCACGGCAAGGCAATCTACGACGTCGCGGCCTTCCATGCGATTCTCGCCGGACAGTTCCCGCCAGAGACGCTGCTCAGCCACGATTTGATTGAAGGCGCGTTTGTCGGCGTCGGCCTCGCGAGCGGGATCGAGCTCTTCGAAAATCTCCCCACCGATTACTGGAGCTTTAGCAAGCGCCAGCACCGCTGGATTCGAGGCGATTGGCAGATCTCGCCCTGGATCTTCGCCCGTGTCCCATCCACCGACGGGACGCTGAAGAAGAATCCGCTCTCCGCCGGCAATCGCTGGCGGATTCTGGACAACCTTCGCCGGAGCCTGGTCCCGGTGGCGTCTTTGCTGCTGCTGATCTCCGGCTGGCTTGAATCGGTTGCGCCCGGTGTCTGGAGTCTGGTCGTCGCCGTTGCGCTGTTTGTCCCCGCCCTCGCCCCACTGCTCGATCGCGCAGTGCGTCGCGTCCAGGGAACCGCACACGGCTGGCGGGGCGCGGCCGACGAACTCATCCGCGCCGTCGTCCTCATCTCGCTGCTGCCGCACCAGGCCTGGATCTCGATCGATGCGATCGGGCGCGTCCTCTATCGCCGCTGGGTGAGCCATCGCAATTTGCTCGAGTGGCAGACTGCGGAGGGCGTCCAGCACCATGCGGAACATCACACCAATGCCACGCTATTGCAGTTGCTGATCGTCAGCGCCTGCTCGCTCGCCATGTTCGTCGCCCTGATTATCCGAGGCGAGTTTGCTCCGACTTTTTTCTTTGTCGCCTTGTGGATCGCGTCCCCGGCCATGGCCATCTGGATGGCGCGCCCTCGCAGGCAGTCGGCCCTGCGCAGGATCACTGCCGCGGACAAGCGTTTTCTTCGCAGCATGGCCCGCCTCACGTGGCGGTACTTCGACGACTTCGTGGGCCTGGACTCGAACTGGCTCCCGCCCGACAACTCGCAAACAGCGTTGCGTGTCGAAATCGCTCAACGCACCTCGCCGACGAACATCGGGCTTTGGCTTGCGACCGCCGCCGCGGCACGCGACTTCGGCTATTTGACGGTCGACGCGTTCGAGAACCGGTGCGCAGAAACCCTCAAAACCCTTCAGAAGCTCGAGCGGTATGAAGGCCATTTCCTCAACTGGTACGACACGCGGACGTTGCAGCCGCTGCTTCCCCGCTATGTCTCGACGGTCGACAGCGGCAATCTGCTGGCAAGCCTGTGGGTCCTGGCGCAGGCCGGTACGGACGCCATGCGTGTACCGCTGCTGTCCGCGCAATGCCTCCGCGGACTCGCCGACACGCTGCGGATACTGAGTGAGTCCAGCGGACGCGACCCGTCCTTCGCGGTGCCGGTTCGCGCCTTGCGCCGCCTGCTGCGTCGAAGCACCAGCGGGGCGGAGATCATCGGCCGCTTGCGGCTCGCCCATCAGGCCGTCGAGCAATTGACGCAGCGCTATCGGTGGCAGGTGGCCGATAAGGAACAGCGTTCGTATTGGGTCGAGCGGCTCCGGCATGACCTCGGCATGTGGCTCGAATCCGTCGAGCGCTATTTGCTCTGGATGGAGACCCTGGCGCATCCTCCCGATCAGTTCGTCGAACAGCTGGGCCGCGAAGCGGTGGCCGAGCGCAGTCAGTTGCTGCTTGTAACGCCTACGCTGAAAGATCTCGCCGGCGAAATGCCCCAGCGTCTCCGCGCCTTCCTGGACCAGCCGGACGACAATCAGCTTCACATCCGCGCCTGGCTGGATCAAATCGCGGCGGAATGGGAGGCCGCCCATCAACACGCCGCCGATTTGGCGCGCCGCCTCGACGCCCTTTCCAAGAGCGCCTCGCAGTTCGCGGACGGCATCCGGATGGGCGTCCTGTACGACAAGCAGCGGCGCCTGTTTGGGATCGGCTACCTCGTCGGCGGTCCGATCGAGTTCACCAGTCACTACGATCTACTGGCGAGCGAATGCCGCCTCGCGAGTTTCACGGCGATCGCCAAAGGCGACGTGCCTTTGGAGCACTGGTTCGCACTCGGGCGGCTGCATCCCCTTTCCTCCGGCGGACGCGCCCTGCTCTCCTGGAGCGGCACCATGTTCGAGTACTTGATGCCGCTGTTGTTCATGCCCGATTACCCGAACTCCATGCTCGATAGCGCGTGCGATTACGCCGTCGAGCGCCAGGTGGAATACGGGCGTGAGCGCGGCGTGCCGTGGGGCATCTCGGAATCGGCGTATAGCGCGATCGATGCCAATCAGACATACCAATACCGCGCTTTCGGCGTGCCGGGGTTGGGCCTGCAGACTGGACTCGAGAAAGACCTCGTCGTTGCCCCTTATGCCACCATGCTCGCGCTGCAGGTGGCGCCCGTCGCGGCCATTGCCAACTTGCGCCGGCTGGTCGCCACCGGCATGCTCGGCTCGTTCGGCTTCTACGAATCCATCGACTATACCCGCCAAAGCAGCCGTGAAGGCGGCCGCGGCGTAATCGTCTATGCCTATATGGCGCATCACCAAGCGATGAGCCTGCTTTCGCTCGACAACGTCCTGCATGGCAACGCGATGCAGCGGCGCTACGATCGCGATCCGCGTGTGCGCGCCAACGAGGCGTATCTGAGCATTGTGCTTCTCAGC
>JBDTTK010000163.1:0-7876 GCA_039930685.1 Bryobacteraceae bacterium
GATCAATCGGCCTTCCTTCTTCCCGGTTTCGATGTATTCGAGGATGCTCTTCTTGGCGCCGGCGCTGATCACCGGACCCATGTAGAACTTCGGATCGTCGGATTCGCCGATGGTCAGCGTCGCGACGCGTTCCTGCACCTGCTTCAGGAATTCGTCGTAGATCGCCGCGTCGACAATGGCGCGCGAGCACGCCGAACACTTCTGTCCCTGGTAGCCAAACGCCGATTGCACGACGCCTAGGGCGGCCTTCGGAACGTCCGTCTCGCGGTCGACGACGATGGCGTCCTTGCCGCCCATTTCGGCGACGACCCGCTTGATCCAGATCTGGCCTTTGCGGGGTTTGGCCGCAAGTTCGTTGATGCGCAGGCCGACGTCGCGGGATCCGGTAAAGGAGATAAACCGCGTCTTCGGATGCTCGACGAGAAGATCGCCGATCACCGAGCCACTGCCCACGCAGAGGGAAAAGCTCTTCGGCGGGAATCCGGCGTCGAGCAGAACCTGGGCGAACTTCGCAGCGATTGTCGGCGTTTCGCTCGACGGCTTGATCACCACGGTGTTGCCAGCGACGAGGGCGGCGCAGGTCATACCGGCGAGGATGGCCAGCGGGAAGTTCCAGGGTGGAATGACGATGCCCGCACCAAGAGCGAGGTACACCATCTCGTCCTTCTCGCCGGGCATTTGCACGACCGGATCCGGATGCGCGAGCTTGACCATCTGGCGGGCATAGTATTCACAGAAGTCGATGGCTTCGCCGACTTCCGGCTCCGCCTCGTTCCAAGTCTTGCCGGCTTCGAGGACCAGCCACGCGTTGAATTCGAACTTTCGTTCGCGGAGAAGCGCCGCGGCGCGGACGAGCAAGCGAACGCGCTCGGCCGGAGGAACTTTGCTCCAGACGGGGAAATATGCGTTCGCCCCCTCGATGGCGCGGGTCGCGAGTTCGGCGGTCGCCTTGTGGTGTAGCCCAATGACTTCCGCGGGCCGCGACGGGTTCACCGACTTCAGCAGATCGCCTGTCTTGATTCGTTCGCCGTCGATCAGCAGTTCGTAGTCTTTGCCCAGCTCGGCGCGCGCTTTCGCAAGCGCGGCTTCCATCGCGGCTTTGGTCTCGGGCTTGGTGAAGTCGGCGTACGGTTCGTTCTTGAACGCGGGCAACGCGGCGCCGCGCTCAAGGGATGTTGCAGTGCTCATTGGGGATCAGCCTTCCACGAGCTTCCGGCCGCGTTCGAACATGTCGGCGGCGTCGTCGGCCATCTGGCGTCCACGCTCGAACATTTCCTTGCCCTTGTCGATCATGTCGCGTCCGGTTTCGTTGAGCGCCCCAGCGCTTTCTTTAGACTTCTTGCCGATAAGCTTTCGAGTTTCCTCACCGGACTGCGGCGCATACAGCAGCGCGACGGCGGCACCTAACGCAGCTCCGGTCAGGAACCACACGGCGCTGTTGGAATTGTTATTGCTAGCCATTAAATTGCCTCCATTTCTATTGTAACGGGCGAGGGATCGGCCGCAGTTAGCGAACGCAGCGTATCAAGGGCGCTATGCTCTAGACATGCCCCAAGAACCCGATCCTACCGAGCATCTGGACCTCGAAACGGTCTCGACTCATTCCGGCGCTTCCGCTGAGATGGAGGTGCTGTCGATCAAGGGCGTGCTTGACGCGGCGGGCATTGAGGCGTTCATCATCGGCGATGCGGTCCTGCCAAACTTTCCGTTCGAGATTCGCGTCGCGAAGGACCGGTTGGAAGAGGCTAAGCGAGTTATTGCGGCCGCCAAGGCCGGTGGCCCGGCTTCCGCCGACGCGGCACAGCGCGCCGAAGCCGCGGAGCATGCGTCCGAATCGTAGATGCAGGAAGTAGTTCACATCATCGGCGGTGGACTGGCCGGTTGTGAGGCAGCCTGGCAAGTGGCGCGGAGCGGTGGACGCGCCGTGCTCTATGAGATGCGTCCGTCGAAAACGACCGACGCGCATAAGACGGACCGCTTCGCCGAACTGGTCTGCAGCAACTCACTGAAAAGCGAATCCGAGAACACGGCGCCGTGGCTGTTAAAGGAAGAGCTGCGCCGGATGGGCTCCATGCTGCTGGAGGTAGCGGCCGTCGCGCGGGTACCGGCGGGCCATGCGCTGTCGGTTGATCGCGACGTGTTTGCGGCCGAAGTTACGCGGCGAATCGAGCAGGAGCCGCGCATCGAGATCCGGCGCGAGGAGATCACAAAGCTCGAAGAGGGCCGTGTTTGGGTGGTCGCGTCCGGTCCGCTGACGAGCGGCGCTCTGGCGGAAGAGATATCGCGGCTGACCGGCTCCGGACGCCTCTATTTCTACGACAGCATCAGTCCGATCGTGGACGCGGATTCCATCGACATGACCGTCGCCTTCCGCGCGTCGCGGTACGACAAGTCGATCGACGGCACGGACGACTACGTTAACTGCCCGTTCGATAAGCAACAATACGAGACGTTCCTCGACGCCCTTCTCGTGGCGGATAGTGTACCTGCGCATATCGAAGCCGATAACACGAAGTATTTCGAGGCGTGCCTGCCGATCGAGGAGATCGCACGGCGGGGGCGCGATACGCTGCGCTTCGGCCCAATGAAGCCGGTGGGGCTGACGGATCCGCGGACCGGACGATGGCCATATGCCGCGGTCCAATTGCGGTCAGAGAACTTGCGTGCAGACAGCTACAACCTGGTGGGATTCCAGAACCACATGCGGTTCGGCGAGCAGCAGCGGGTCTTGCGCCTGATTCCTGGCCTCGAGCGCGCGGAGTTTCTCCGTTACGGGCAGATCCATCGCAACACCTACATCAATGGGCCTGCGCTTCTGGAGCCTACGCTCCATTTACGGCGCAGGCCGGATGTATTTTTCGCGGGCCAGATCTCGGGCGTCGAAGGTTACGTCGAGTCGATCGCTACCGGGCTGCTCGCGGGGCGCTATGCCGCCGCGCGGGCGGCGCGGCTGCAACTGACGCCCGTTCCCCGAGACACCGCGCTCGGATCGCTTTGCGCGTACGTCTCGGGAGCGGACGCCGCCCACTACCAGCCCGCCAACATTACGTTCGACCTGCTGCCGAAGCTCGATGAGGAGACGCGAAGGAGATTCCGGCACGACAAGAAAGCCAGGCAGGCCGAGGTCTGCCGCAGAGCGCTGGCGCAACTTGATCCGTACCGCGACGCGGAGATGACGGCGGATGCCCGCGCTTAGCGAGTTGGTGGCGGGCTTCCTCCAGGAACTCACCCGCGAAAACGTTTCCGCCCACACGCTGCGAAACTACGGCTCCGACCTGGAGCAGTTCACCGCCTACTTCTCGCCACCGGGAGCCGTGCCGCCGGAGGCCGCCGAGTTCACTCTCCTGATGTTGCGGGAATGGATGGCGAGCTTATACGACCGCGAACTAGAGCCCGCTTCGATTCGCCGCAAGCTGGCTGCGATCCGCGCATTTTTCGCCTACCTGACGCGATGCGGCGTGGTGCCTCACAATCTCGCGCGTCAATTGCGAACGCCGAAGGCGGCGAAAAAGCTGCCTGATGTGATGAATGAAGAACAGACCAACCGGCTGGTGGACGGCGTCGCGTCCGCTAAGCTCGAGCGTCCGCATCCGGAGCGGGATCTCGCCATTTTTGAGTTGCTCTATGGCTGCGGCCTGCGCATTAGCGAATTGGTGGCGCTGAACATCGAGGATTTCGATTTTACCGAGCAGTGGATCCGTGTTCGCGGCAAGGGCCGGAAGGAGCGCCAGGTGCCATACACGTCGAAAGCGGCGGAGGCGGTCGCGCGGTACCTCGAGACGCAACCGGCCAGAGCAGGAACTTTGTTTCGCAATCACGCCGGGGGCCGCCTCACGGATCGCGGGGCGCGCGGGATCGTGAAGTTCTACGCGCGGATGATCGAGGGCGACTCCTCCATTCATCCCCATGGGCTCCGTCATGCGTACGCGACACATCTGTTGCGGTCCGGCGCCGACCTGCGGGCGATTCAGGAGTTACTGGGTCACGCTGCCCTTGCGACGACCCAGAAATACACGCAGGTGTCGTTGCAGGATCTGATGGCGGTGTACGACAAGTCGCATCCAAAGGCGTAAGCGCCGGTGATCGCGGCGCGTTACGCGTCGTTGCGGTCGGAAACCTGAATCTCTCTCGCTTCGTCACCGGTGCGGACCAAGCGAATCTCGCGCCGGCGAGCCGGCATCAGGCGGGGGAAGCGTTCGCCCCATTCAATCAGCACGCAACGGGCGCCGGCGAAAATCTCGTCGAGGCCAAGACTCTCGACTTCGCGCTCTTCGTCGAGTCTGTACAGGTCGATGTGATATACGCGATTGCCATACTCGTGAATCAGCGTGAAGGTCGGGCTTGCGACCTCATCTACAGAAGCCGCGCCCAGCCCATTGACGATGCCTTTCGCAAGCGTGGTCTTACCGGCACCCAGGTTGCCGATCAATAAGACGACGGAGCCCTCCGGCAGGCTTTCCGCCAATTCGCGGCCCAACGCGATCGTCTCGTCTTCAGAGGTTGTAACGAAACTAGCCGCGGATTTCACGGATTGCCTCGGGCAGTTTGGTTAACAAGTCGGTCGCGATCAGCGGGTGAGCGCACAGTTCCCCGCAACGGCCATGAAGAAAGACGGCAGCCCGAACGGCAAGTCGGGGATCGGCGGGGAACTGCGCGAGCAGGCCGGCGATCATTCCGGTGAGTATGTCGCCGGTGCCCGCCGTCGCCAGTGCCGGCGTTCCAGTCGGATTGATCCAAGTGCTACCGTCGGGGAACGCAATTACGGTCCGATGACCTTTGAGCACGAGGACGACATCGCGATCGGTGGCGAAATCTCGCGCCGTTGCCAGACGATCTGCCTGTACTTCTGGTATCGCTTTTCCGGTCAGCCGGCTCATCTCGCCGGGGTGCGGAGTCAATACACGAAGCGCCGCATGCGGGGACCATTCGTTGGATGCGGCGAGCGCGTTCAAACCGTCGGCGTCGACCACCATTGGGAGCGGACATGCACCGAACCAGTCGCGAATCTCCCGTTGCACTGTCGGGTCCTGACCGAGCCCGGGGCCGACGGCGGCGACCGTTTTCCGCTCGAAGGACGGGGGCGACTCCGTCATCAATTCCGGGGTGCGGAGTTGGCCGCTCGACGAGACCGTGACGAGCCCCGCGCCGATGCGCAGAGCGGCGAGCCCACTCATTTCCGCAGCGCCCGTTTTTCCGGGACTTCCGCCGATGACGAGCACGTGCCCGAAAGAGCCTTTGTTCGCGTCGGCCTTGCGGCTGCGAAGAACCTCGGCGAAATCGGCTGCTTCCGAGACATTCAGTTGGGCGCGATCAAGCAGCTCCGCCGGGCTGCCGATCTGGCCCACGAGCAGCTTGCCGATTCCAGATCCGAGCAAGTGGACTGGTTTCGGGGCCGTGAAGGTCACGGTGAGATCGGCGTTGACGTGCTCCCAATCTCCCCCTGCATCGTCACTGGTCATGCCGGACGGAATGTCGACGGCGACCTTTTGGGCGAGCGGAAATCCTTGATTCATTTCCCGGATCAGGATCTGAGACGCCTCGTGTGGCATACCTCGCAAACCGGTGCCGAGCAGCGCGTCGACGAGCAGAGTCGCAGTGCGCATTTCGGGAAGGATGCTGGATTCCACGTGGCCGCCGGACAGTTCGAACATCTTGAGGTTCGCAGCGGCGTCCGGCGACAACTCGGCGGGGCGCGCGGTGAGGAGAACCCAAAGTGATGCTACTTTGCCAAGCGAGTTTCCGCGGGGGACTTCCGCAGGATTTCTCAGCAGCAATTGACGGGCGATCGCAAGGCCGTCGCCGCCGTTGTTACCTTTTCCGCACACGATCAGAATCCGCTGGGCGGCGAGCGGCGCAAACTCGCGCTCCATCGCTTCGACGACGCGGCAAGCGGCATTCTCCATCAGGACCAATGAGGGCACGCCCCGTTCGATGGTCAGACGGTCGACTTCCCGCATTTCCGCCGCTGTCAGAATTTTCACGCGGGAGCCCCGGTGAGAAGTTCTTCGAGTTTTCTGAGGTTGGTGGAATCGCCCATTGCGATCAGGAAATCGCCGCCCTGGACGTTGGCTTCGGCTGGGGGATTGAAAATCATGGTGCCGTCGGACTTGCGGATGGCAAGGACGATGATGCCAAGGTCCTTGCGGACGCGCATTTCCGCGAGCGATTGGCGAGCAAACTCGCTGGTCTCGGCGACCCGGACCTGCTCGATGTTCACATCCAGGCCGATGCTCTGGGTGTAATCCAGAAACTGGTGGACATGGGGCCGGATTAGGGCCTGGGCCATCCGGTGGCCGGTCATGGTATATGGCGCGAATGTATAGTCGGCGCCGGCGCGGCGCATTTTTCGCTCCGCCTCTTCTTCCGCGACGCGCGCCGTGAGTTGCGCCGCCGGATTCAGGTTCTTAGCGGAAAGAATGACGAAGAGGTTGTCCGCATCCGACCGCAGCGTGGCAATCAGGCCTTTGGCGTGCGCGATTCCGACGTCGCGGAGCGTCTCGTCGCGGGTGGCGTCCGCCACCACGGCGAGCATACCGGCTTTCATGGCGCTTTCGACTCGGTCCTCATCGTTGTCGACAATCACGAATGGCACGCCGGCTTGCTGCAATTCGTGCGCCGCGCCTCGGCCAACGCGGCCAAAGCCGCAAATGATAATGTGTTCTTTCAATTTCGCAATCATGTTATTCGTACGGCGCTTGCTGAAATATTGGCTGAGTTCCAGTTCGATGACGGTTTGCGTGACGGCTCCAACCGCGAGAAACAGAGTTGTAACGCCGAAGAAAATGACGAAGCAGTTGAAGATGCGCCCGGCGCGCGTCAGCGAATGGATCTCGAAGTAGCCGACCGTGGTGATGGTCGAGAGCGTCATGTAAAACGCGTCGAACCAGTCCCAGCCTTCGACCAGCACGAAGCCCACCGTGCCCACCGTCATCGTAATGAGGACCGCGATCGCGATCCTCGCGAGCCTGCGTTGAATATGCTCCATGTAATGGAAACGGAAACGGCGAGCCGTCTACGCCGTTATTGTAGGCTAGACGCGACGGGCGAGCATCAGGGTCATGTCGTCCTGAAGCTCCGGCGAGCCGGTCCATTTGAGGACCGAGTCCATTACGGTAGAGACGATCTCCGCGTCACTCTTGTAGGAATTCCTCGAGACGATCTCGACCAGGCGCTCTTCGCCGAACATCTCGCCGTACTCGTTCTCTGGTTCGGTGATGCCGTCGGTGAAACCCACGAGCAGATCGCCAGGCAGCAGTTCGAAGCGGCTCTCTTCGTAGTTCGAGAAGGGAAAGGCGCCGACGACCGTGCCGTTGACGTCCAGGCGTGTCGCCTCGCCTTGCCGGACCAGAATCGGCGGCAAGTGGCCGGCATTCGTATAGCTGAGCATTCCCGTGGTTTCGTCGTAGATCGCGAAGTAGAACGTGGCGTACTTCTCCGGCGATGTGGTGTTGAATAGCTGGACGTTCAAGCGGCTGACGAGGTTGGAGGCGCAGAGTGGAACGGTTCCGGTGGTCGCGCCAGGGGCCGACAGCGCCATTCCGTCGACCACATGTTGCAACTGCGCATGCAGGGAGCTTTGGAGGGTGGCCATCAGCAGCGCCGCCGAGATTCCCTTCCCGGCTACGTCTCCGATCGCCAGCGCGATCCGGGTGTCGCGCACGGTCTGATAGTCGTAGTAGTCGCCCGACACCATACGCGCCGGATGGCAGACGGCGGTGATCCGCAACGTCTTCGACTCCGGGACCGAGCGGGGATATAGCTGACTCTGGACCTCGCGGGCGATTTCGATCTCCGACTGAAGGCGCTCCTTCTCTTTCGCCACCACCAGAAGCTGCTCGAGATTCTCTGTCATGCGGTTGAACGAACTGCTGAGTTT
>JBDTTK010000164.1:0-7870 GCA_039930685.1 Bryobacteraceae bacterium
CAGACCCTTGGCGGTCAGCGCGGCGCAAAGATGGCTGATGTGCTTGCGGTCGTAGGCCGCGCGCCAGTAGCCGCCATGGATGACGATCAATACGGGATGCGGTCCGTTGCTTTTCGGCAGGCGCAACTCGCCCATCTGAAACTCACCATCGCCATATCGCGGTTCCGCATCGGCAGCCACCGGCGGAAGGGTCAGAATGCTTTGCCCGTCGAGAGTCGCCAGGGGTGTTAGGCAGGCAAGCATGGCGCGGCGCGAGATCACGTTTCTCCATTAGATCAGGTCGATCTTTGATGGCGGTAGTTCGGGACAAATGGAGTATGATTCGGGCATGAGTCCGAACCAGCCTCCCTCGGGTCCGAATCAGCCGCAAGGGCCGAATCAGCCGCAACAAGGATACCCGCCGCAAGGCCAACCGCATCCGCAGCAGGGTTATCCTCAGCAGGGGCAAGGCTATCCGCAGCAGGGGCAGCCGCAGCAGGGCTATCCGCAACAGGGTTACCAACAGCAGCAGGGATACCAGCAGCCGGGTCAGCAATACCAGCAGCAGGGTTATCCGCAGCAAGGCTATCAGCAACCGTACCCCGGACAGCAGGGTCCGCCCAAGAAGAAATCGAACGTTCTGTTTTGGGTGCTGGGTATCGTCGGCGGACTGATCTTGCTGACGGTCATCGGCGTGTCGTTGACAATTTACGCCGGCTACCGGGCAATCAAGAGTGCCGGATTCGATCCCGATCTGATGAAGCGGAACCCGGCGGCGGCCCTTGCGAGGATGGCGACGGCATTCAACCCCGATGCAGACGTCGTATCTACCGACGACGCCCGCGGCATTGTCCGCATTCGCGATCGCAAGTCGGGGAAGGTCGTTACGCTCAAATTCGACCAGGAGAAGAAGACCTTCACGGTCCTGGACGAAAAAGGCGAGGAGGCCTTCAAGATCACCGGCGACGGGCAGAACGGCGGGAAGGTGGAGGTCAAGACGGCCGAAGGCACGGTGCGCTATGGAGCATCCGGCGAGAACTCGGCGCCGGGCTGGGTGCCTACGTATCCGGGGTCTACGCCCGCGGGTTCCGTGACCAGTTCGACGAATGAAGGCAAGCAATATATCTTCGGCTATCAATCGGCGGACAGTATCAGCAAGATTGTCGGGTATTACAAAGACGCGCTGAAGGCGGGTGGGTTCGACGTGAAGGAAGTCCTGATGTCGGATTATGGGGCTCAGCTCCAGGGCATCGACGCGTCAAAAGGCCGCGAGATCCACGTCACGGTCGGCGGCAGCGGCGGGCAGGTCAGCGTGAGTATTATTGCCAAGGAAAAGTAGGCGTAGCCGCCAGCCCCGAAGTCTCGATTGCTAGGATGGATGGCGATGCACCGCAGACAGTTTCTTGCCGTATCGGGAATCGGCGCGCTGGCTGCCGCCGTTTCGCCGGCCGCCCAGCCGGATCTCATTAAGCCGCACGCCCTGAAGCAGGGCGACACCGTCGGACTGATCACGCCCTCGACACCGATGATGGATCCGGATCGCACGGTGGTCGTCGATCGGACCATGCGCTATTTCGATCTCAAGCCGAAGTGGGCCGCGAATGTCGGCAGGCGCGCCAATTTCGCGGACGCGATCGAACATCGGGTAGCCGACCTGCATGCGATGTTCGCCGACCCGCAGGTTCGCGGCGTGTTCTGCGTGCGGGGCGGATACGGCGCCGGCCAACTGCTCGACCGCATCGACTACGACCTGATCCGGCGCAATCCGAAGGTCTTCATCGGCTACAGCGACATCACGGCTTTGCATCTGGCGATTCAGAAGAAGGCCGGCCTGGTTACGTTTCACGGTCCGATTACGACTTCGCGGTTCACGCCGTATACGCAGGATTGCTACCGGCGCGCCTTGTTTAGTACCGCGCCCCTCGGCGCGTTGACGAATCCGCCCGAAACGAATGCTCTGCGCCCGGCGCACTCACTTCGCGCGATTCGGCCCGGAAAGGCGCGCGGACGCCTGATCGGCGGAAATCTTTCGCTGGTCTGCGCAACGATGGGGACGCCGTACGAGATCGACACGCAGGACCGCATTCTGTTCCTTGAGGATGTCGACGAGCAGACCTACAACGTCGACCGGATGCTGACGCAGCTCCGGCTGGCGGGGAAGCTGGATCAAGCGGCGGGAATCGTGTGGGGCGAATGCAGCGACTGCGGCGTCCGCGACTACAAGCCGTCTACCTCCTCGCCGTTCGGCCTTAGCGAAACCGTAGACGCCATTTTCAAAACGGTCAAGACGCCGGTTCTCAGCGGCCTCACGATCGGCCACACGGACGATCAGCTGACGCTGCCGGTCGGCGTGATGGCATCGCTCGATGCCGATCGGGGGACACTCACGATCGAAGAGGCGGCCTGCGTGTGAGCCCGGCGGAAGCAGGTCCGCAGGCGCGCTTTTCGAGGCGGTTGCCCGCCGATCTGCGTCCAAATCCGATCACGGAATTGCTGCAAAGCAAGCGCCTGGCGGGTGCGCGCATTCTTGACCTCACCGAATCGAACCCGACGCTCGCGGGATTCTCTTACCCCGAGGAGCGGATACTGAGTGCGCTCGCCGATACTCGCGCGATGGCGTATGAGCCGAACCCCGCCGGGCTTGTGACCGCCCGCGAGGCCGCCTCGCAGTACTACTCGGTCCGCGGACATACGGTGCATCCGGCGCGCATCCTGATCACGGCTTCGACCAGCGAAGCGTACGCGTACCTGTTCAAGCTGCTCTGTGATCCGGGCGATGAGGTCCTGGTGCCGCGCCCGTCCTATCCGCTCTTCGAGTTCCTCGCGACGCTCGAATCGGTGGCGGTGAAGCAGTATCCGCTGCGTTACGACGGCGTCTGGCACGTCGATTTTCACGCGCTGCAGGCAGTTCTCAGCGATCGCGTCCGCGCCATCGTGCTGGTGAATCCCAACAACCCGACCGGTTCGTTCTTAAAGAGGTCCGAGCTGGCGCAGTTGGCAGCGATCTGTGCGGCGCGGGGGATCGCGATGATTTCGGACGAAGTGTTCGCCGACTATGGCTTCGGCTCCACGCCGGACCGCGTTGAGACTCTAACTGGCGTCTCGGAGGCGCTGACGTTCTCGATGTCCGGGCTCTCGAAAGTCGCCGGGCTGCCGCAACTTAAGTGCGGCTGGCTGGTCGCCGCCGGACCGGGAGCGCAGTCCGCGCTGGACCGGCTCGAACTGATCGCCGACACCTATCTTTCCGTGGGTACGCCGGTGCAACTGGCGCTTGCCGCGCTGATTGAGGCAGGCGAAGAAGTCCAGGGCCAAATTGCCGAACGGACCGCGGCCAACCTGGACTTCCTACGCGCGAGCCTCGGCCCTGATTCGCCGTATCGCGTTCTGAACGTCGAGGGCGGCTGGTATGCGACGCTCCAGGTTCCGCGCATCCGCACGGAGGAGCAGTGGGTACTGGGCCTACTGGCCGAGCGGGATCTTCTGGTTCAGCCCGGCTTCTTTTACGACTTCGAGTCGGAGGCGTTTCTCGTGCTCAGCCTTCTGACGGAACCCGACACCTTCCATCAGGGAGTCGCGCGATTGCTCGCGTCCTGAGCCTTACCTGGCCGCACCCTTGACGAGTTCCGGCATCGGCGGGTTGGTCTGCGAGACGATGGCCTCGGCCCGCGTCGTGACTCCGGGCAGGTAGTCAGCGTGGGTCAGGATCCAGAACTGCTCGTCGCGAATCGCATCGAGGACCCTCTCCGCGACGCCTTCGGCCGGAATGCCTTCCTCGACGCGCTGGCGGATCATCGCGGCAAAATCCTCCTGGGCGGCGGACAGCCCCTCGGCGCCTTCGGCCGCGACGGCGATGTTTGTCTTTACGAAGCCCGGGCACAGAACAGAGACCCGCAGTTTCGACTGGATAACCTGCAACTCAAAATGGAGGACTTCGGACAGCGCGACGACACCATACTTCGTCACGTTATACGGACCCATCAGCGGCGCTGCCCCGTGTCCGGCCATCGACGCGGTGTTTACGATATGGCCTTCCGAGCCCTGCGCCAGCATTCTCGGCACGAAGACGCGGACTCCGTGGATTACGCTGCGAAGATTGATTCCGATGACGTTGTCCCAGCTCTCCTCAGTGTGCTGCCAGGTCATGTACGGACGCGATCCAATTCCGGCGTTGTTGCACAAAACGTGCACGGCGCCGAACTCCTCGAAGGCCTCGTTCGCCAAGCGCTCGATGTCCGCGGCGTTTGCGACATCCACGACGACCATCTTGGCGCCCGGGAATTCCGGGACTAACCCTTCGAGCGCGGCGCCATTCAAGTCGGCCAGGACCAACCGCATTCCTTCGGCCTGAAAGCGGCGCGCCATCGCAAGGCCGATTCCGCTCGCTGCACCCGTAATTACAGCAACTCTGCCCGTAAAGTCTTTCACGCGCTCCATTATACGCGCTATCCTTTCGGGTTATGGTTCAGAAGCAATTCGCCCTGTTCTCGCTATTTCTGCTGGTATTCAGTCCGGTTTCGGCCGTCCGCGCGCAGACCGCGACGGCCCGTGCCGCCAGCCCCGCCAAGTTCGCGCTCACGATCGACAGCATCATGCGCGGCGCTGCATTGACCGGCTACGAGCCGAGCGCGGCGCGGTTCTCGGGCGACGGCCAGAAGATCTATTTCTCCTGGAAACAGTACTCCGATAAGCGGGACGCGCCCATGGACACCTATGTCGTCAATCGCGACGGCTCCGGATCGCGGAAGCTGTCCGACGAAGAGGCGAAGCTCGCGACGCCTTCCCTTGAGGGGGGTGGCGGCGGGCGCTTCGGCGGCTTTGGAGCCGGCGGCGACCTCAGCAAGGACCGGCGCTACACAACCTACGCCAATCAGGGCGACATCTTCATCTGGGACCACCAGACAGACACGCGCCGGCAGGTGACCAAGACGACGGAAGCGGAATCGAATCCGCGCTTCCTGCCGGATGGCAAACGGATTTCCTTCTCGCGGGGCGGACAGCTCTACATCCTGTCGCTCGACGGCGGCATGATCGAGCAGATCACCGACATTCGCGCGGCGGCCACCGGTGCGCCCGTGGCTGGTCCGGCTGCCGGCGCTGCACGTGGCCAGGGCGGCGGCGGACGGCAGGGCGGAGGCCCTCCCACGACGGGCGGTGAGCGGGGAGAGCAGAAGGGGACCGACAGCCAGGAGTTCCTCAAGAAGGAAGAACGCGACTTGCTCGAAGTCGTTCGCGAGCGCGCCGCGCGCCGCGAGGAGACGGAGGCAAAGCGCAAGAAGGAGGAGGTCCGCAAGCCGTTTAACGTCCCGCCCCGGAATACGGTGTCCCAGTTGCTGCTCGCGCCTTCCGCGGATTACGTAGTCGCAATGGTGAATGAAGCGGGCGACCGCTCCAAGAACACGTTGGTGCCGAACTACGTTACCGAATCCGCCTACGTGGAGGACATCAACTCCCGCTCGAATGTCGGCGACACGCAGGGCAAGAACCGGCTGCTGCTGCTCAAGGCGGAGACGGGCGCGCCGACCTGGGTCGACACGGGAATCAAGGACCGAGAGATCCAACTACGGATGCCGCTTTGGTCTGGGGACGGCTCAAAGATGGTCGTCATGGCACGCGCGGCCGACAACAAAGACCGCTGGATTCTCGCGGTTGATCCCGCCACAGGCAAGTCGAGGATCCTGGTTACCGAACACGACGACGCCTGGATTGACGGACCCGGCGCGAACACGCTCGGCTGGTTGAAGGACGACGAAACCATCTACTTCCAGAGCGAGCGTGACGGATATGCGCACCTCTATCGGATTCCCTATGCAGGCGGCGAGCCGAAGCAACTCACTTCGGGGAAGTTCGAGGTGTCGGGCGTCCATCTTTCGCACGACGGCAGGACCTTCTACCTGACCACCAGCGAGGCGCATTTCGGCGAGAAGAACCTCTACTCGATGAGTGTCGACGGAGGGCCTCGCACTCGCATTACGATGGCGGCGGGCGCGCACGAAACGACGCTCTCCGCAGACGAGCAGTGGATCGCCGACGTGCACTCCTACACGAACAAACCACCGGAGTTGTTCGTCATGCCGAACCGCGCGGGCGCTGAGGCGAAGAAGCTAACGTCCTCGCCGAATCCGGAATTCTTGGAGTATCCCTGGATCGACGTGCCGATCGTCGAAATTCCGGCGCGAGATGGCGCAATGGTTCCGGCCCGAATTTACAAGCCAGCGAACTTCAAGAAAGGCGGACCCGCCGTCATGTTCGTCCATGGCGCAGGATATCTACAGAACGTCCACCGCTACTGGTCGCAATATGCGCCGAATTACCTGTTCCATCACTTCCTGATGGAACACGGTTATATGGTGATCGACATCGACTATCGCGGGTCCGCCGGATACGGCCGCGACTGGCGAACCGGTATCTACCGCCATATGGGCGGCAAGGATCTCGACGATCACGTCGACGCCGCCAAGTGGCTGGTGTCGCAGCACGGGGTCGATCCGAAGCGCATTGGGCTCTACGGCGGAAGCTACGGTGGGTTTATTACGCTGATGGCATTATTCACGGCACCCGACGTGTTCGCCGCAGGCGCCGCATTGCGTCCCGTTACGGATTGGGCGCATTACAACCACGGCTACACATCGAACATTCTCAACCTGCCGCAAAAGGATGCGGAGGCGTACCGCCAGTCGGGTCCGATCTATTTCGCGCAGAATCTCAAGGGCGCGCTGCTGATCTGCCATGGCATGGTCGATACGAATGTCCACTTTCAAGACAGCGTCCGCCTCGTTCAGCGCCTGATCGAACTGCGAAAAGAAAATTGGGAACTCGCCGTTTATCCGGTAGAGGATCATGGCTTCGTCCAGCCAACGAGCTGGGCCGATGAATACAAGCGGATCTTCAAACTCTTTGAGTCGAGTCTGAAGAAGTAGGTCCCCGAGGGGCGGATACACAGCAACCCGCAGACAAAGCCGGACGCTTCAAGCGAACATAGAGAAATGTCGAGTCGCTGCATCTTCGTTTACGGAACTCTTCGCCGCTCGGCGCCGAACAACAAGACCCACTTGTTCGCGGACACGGCCGTGTACTTGAATTCGGGCCAGACGCTTGGGCGGCTGTACCTTATCTCCTGGCACCCCGGCATGATCCCCGGCGAAGCGGGCGAGTGGGTTCGCGGCGAGGTGTGGAAGCTGAACGACGCCGGCGCAGCATTTTCGGTTCTTGATGAATATGAGGGCCCGGACTATCAGCGCATGCAGGTTATCGTTCAGATGGACAGCGGTTCCAACCTCGAGGCGTGGACGTACTTCTATACGGGCAGCGTCGAAGGCAAGGATCGGATCGAGTCCGGCGATTGGGTGGATGTCGCGAGTACGGTCGAGAAGCCCCCGCAATAGGCCGAAGGTCGCGTAGCGAGCACCCGCAAGCTCACTCGCCTCCTCGCGCGATGGGCATCCGCCATCCGGTTCCGAAGGCGCGCGAGGTGACTTTCAATCCTGGCGCCGCCTGCTTTCGCTTGAACTCGGCGATCCGGACCAGGCGCAGAACGCGTCGCACCGTGGCTTCTTCAAACCCCTGCGCGATGATTTCTTCGGCGGACTGGCTTTGTTCGACGTGACGCTCGAGAATCTCGTCCAGAATCTCGTAGGGAGGCAGCGAATCCTGATCGGTTTGGTTTGGCTTCAATTCCGCGGACGGCGGTTTTGTAATCGTCGATTCCGGAATCTCGCGGCGCGCCTGGTTCCGCCAGCGGGAAAGCCGGTAGACCATCATCTTCGGCAGGTCGGCAATCACGGCGAGTCCGCCGGACATGTCGCCGTAGAGCGTGCAGTAGCCCACGGCAAGCTCACTCTTGTTGCCGGTCGTCAGCAGCAGAGACCCGAATTTGTTCGACAGCGCCATCAGC
>JBDTTK010000165.1:0-7865 GCA_039930685.1 Bryobacteraceae bacterium
CGCAGCCCTGGGGGCCCTCGCACTGGTTTCGTGCGGCGGACCCGCGTCCGAGAAGAAGACAGAGGCGGCGCCCGCGGGTCCGACCCTGCAGGTCACCGCCGTCGCAGTCAGCACAGCCGATTGGCCCGTTGTCTATGAAGCCGTCGGTTCGGTGCGCGCTCGCACCTCGTCCGCGATTTCGAGCAGAATCGTAGGCTACATCCGCGAAGTCAGGGCCGAAGTGGGCAGCCACGTCCGCGCCGGGCAGGTGCTCATCGTTCTCGACGCCCGCGATCTCGATGCCGGCTACCGGCAGGCGGAGGCGGGCCGCAACGAGGCGCGAGCTGCCGCCGGCGAAGCCGACAACGCCATCGCAGGTGCGCAGGCGGCGCTGGACCTCGCGGGCGTCACGCGGAAGCGCATGAAGGATCTGTTCGACCAGCGCTCTGTATCGAACCAGGAATACGACGAGGCGGACGCGCGATTCCGCCAGGCACAGGCGGCGCTAGACGGCGCGCGATCGCGGCGCGCTCGCGTCAACGATTCCATCGCGCAGGCAGACGCGGTCGTGCAGTCCGCCTCGGTCGCCCGAAGCTACACGCAGATCGCGGCTCCGTTCTCGGGTCTCGTGGTGGAGAAGCGGGCCGAACCGGGCGCGCTGGCGGCCCCTGGGGCGCCGCTTCTCATCCTTGAGCAGGAGGGCGGATGGCGCTTCGAAGCAGCGGTCGACGAAGCCCACCTTCCACAAATACGAATCGGGCAAACGGCCTCGGTGCAACTGGACGCGCTGGATCGCGAGATCCAGGCTAAGGTCGTCGAAATCGTTCCCATGGTCGACGCCGCCTCGCGGTCCGCCACTGTGAAACTCGATCTTCCCTCGATGGCGAATCTGCGTTCCGGTGTTTTCGGCCGCGCGCGGTTCCCGTCCGCATCGCGTCGCGCCATTTCGGTGCCCGCGAATGCCGTCATCGAACGCGGACAGCTACAGCAGGTCTTCGTACTCGAGCAGGGAATCGCCCGCCTCCGCATCGTGACCGCGGGCTCCGAAGTCGGCGGACGCCGTGAGATTCTGTCCGGCCTAGCGGGCCAGGAGTCCGTGATCGCGCCTGTCCCGCCGGACCTCGCGGGCGGCGCGCGCGTGGAGGTCCGCCCGTGACCACTCGTCCGCTAGGGCCGGCCGGACGGTTCGCGAAAGCGTTCATCGATTCGAAGCTGACGCCCCTGTTTGCCGTCGCTTCCCTTCTGCTCGGAGCCTTTTCCGTATGGATGCTGCCGCGCGAGGAGGAGCCGCAGATCAAGGTGCCGATGGTCGACGTCTTCGTCGCCATGCCGGGATCTTCGGCTCGTGAAGTGGAGGAACGTGTCACGAAGCCCATGGAAAAACTGCTCTGGGAGATTCCCGGCGTCGAGTATGTCTACTCGACCTCGAGCCCGGCGCAGTCGATGGTCGTCGTTCGATTTCGCGTAGGCGAGGACGAGGAACGCAGCATCGTTCGCCTGAACCAGAAGCTGCTCGCCAACTACGACCAGATTCCGCCGGGCGCATCCCAGCCGCTGGTGAAGCCGAAGTCGATCGATGACGTGCCCATCCTCGCACTGACACTCTCGAGTTCGCGGTATGGCGCCTTTGAACTCCGCCGTATGGCCGCACAATTGCACGACGCGATCAAACAGGTCACCGACGTCTCGTCGGTCGAAATGATCGGCGGCCAGCGCCGCGAGATCCGCGTGACGCCGGATCCGTCGCGTCTCGCTGCCTATTCTCTTTCGGCCACTCAACTGGTGCAGGCTCTCTCCGCCGCCAATCGCCGCCTGTATTCCGGTGATCTCGCCGCGAACAACAAAGAGGTGTTGCTCGAGACCGGCGACTTCCTTCGGACTGCGGGCGACGTCCGCAACGTTGTTGCAGGCGTCGCCAACGGACGGCCCTTCTACGTGCGGGATGTCGCCAACGTTTCGGACGGCCCCGAGGAGGCCGCCAACTACGTGCATCACGCGGAGGGCGGGCATTTCGATCCGGCGGTGACCATTGCAATCTCGAAGCGCAGGGGCACCAATGCGATCTCCGTCGCCGACAACGTACTGGCCCGCGTCGAGTCGATCCGGAGCCGCATTCTCCCCGGTGGCGTCACGTTGAGCATCTCGCGCCACTACGGCAAGACCGCATCCGAAAAGTCGAATGAACTCCTGCTGCACATGCTGATCGCCGTGATCTCCGTCAGCGTCCTGATCGCCATCACCCTGGGTCTGCGCGAATCCCTCGTCGTCTTCACGGCCATTCCCGTGACGCTCGCGCTCACGCTCACCGTCTTTTACCTCTACGGATACACGCTGAATCGGATCACCCTGTTCGCCCTGATCTTCTCGATCGGCATCCTGGTGGACGACGCGATTGTTGTGATCGAAAACATCGTGCGGCACGTGCATCTTCCCACTAACGCCGGACGCCCTCTCAAAGAGGTCGCCATCGAAGCCGTCGATGAGGTCGGCAATCCGACGATCCTGGCGACGCTGACGGTAATTGCCGCGATCCTCCCCATGGCCTTCGTCGGCGGATTGATGGGACCTTACATGCGCCCCATCCCGATCGGCGCGACGGCAGCGATGATCTTCTCGCTCATCGTTGCTTTCCTCGTCACTCCCTGGGCCGCCGTGCGCATTCTAAAGTCGAGCGCCGCCAACCACTCCAACGGCGAAGACATGATCACGCGCCTCTACCGGAGAATCATGGGGCCGCTGCTCCATCAGGCTCCCATCCGATATGCGTTCTTGTCCGGCGTCGTAGTCCTCTTGCTTGGCTCGATGTTCCTCGTGTACACCGGCTTCGTGAAAGTGAAGATGCTGCCGTTCGACAACAAGAGTGAATTTCAAGTAATCGTCGACATGCCCGAAGGCACCACCCTCGAGGAGACGGAGCGTGTCACGCGCGAACTGGCCGCCGAGACCGCAAAAGATCCGTCAGTCACCGCGCTTGAGACGTACTCCGGAACCGCATCTCCTTACAACTTCAATGGCCTGGTCCGGCACTATTACCTGCGCCGGGGCGCCAACGTCGCCGACATTCAGGTGGCGCTCCTCCCGAAGGACGAGCGGAGTGAGCAGAGCCATGAAATCGCCAAGCGCGTTCGCGACCACCTGCGTCCGATCGCCAGAAAGAACGGCGCCCGGATAAAGGTCGCCGAAGTCCCACCCGGCCCCCCGGTCCTCGAAACGCTCGTCGCTGAAATCTACGGTCCCGAAGCCGCCGGCCGGACCAAGCTGGCGCGCCAGATCCGCGACCTGTTCGACCGGACCGACGGCGTGGTCGACACGGACTGGTACGTCGAAGACGACCAGCAGAAAGATCGCGTCGTAATCGACCGCGAGAAGGCGGCGCTGAGCGGAATCTCGACGGAAGAGATCGCGCAGACGCTGCGTCTCGCGTCCAGTGGATCGGCTGCCGGCCTCCTGCATGTCGATTCGGAAAAGGAAGACATCGCCATCAATGTCCGGCTGGACCGCGCGGACCGCTCCAGCCTCGACGCGCTGAGAAGCCTGAAAATACGCGGCGTTGCGCTCTCCGAATTGACCCAGGTGCAATCCGTCATCGAAGACAAGAGCATCTACCACAAGAATCTGATGCCGGTCGCATACGTCACCGCCGATGTGGCCGGCGCCGTCGAAAGCCCCGTCTACGCGATCTTTAAGCTCGGCGACGAGATCGACAAAATGCGGCCCGCCGGCTACAAGATCGAACAATACACGGCGCACCAACCCGCGGGTGACGAGCGTTACGCCATGAAGTGGGACGGGGAATGGCACATCACCTACGAAGTATTCCGGGACCTCGGCATCGCCTTCGCCGCTGTGCTCGTCCTGATCTATGTCCTGGTCGTCGGCTGGTTCCAGAGCTTCCTGACTCCGTTGCTGATCATGTCGGTGATCCCGTTCTCGCTCATCGGAATCCTCCCGGCGCATGGACTGCTCCACGCCTTCTTCACGGCGACCTCGATGATCGGCTTCATTGCCGGCGCCGGAATTGTGGTCCGCAATTCGATCATCCTCGTCGACTTCATCGAACTGCGAATTCAGCAGGGCGCACCGACCGACCAAGCCGTCATCGATGCGGGGGCGGTCCGCTTCCGCCCGATGATGCTCACTGCCGCGGCCGTCGTGGCCGGCGCCGCGATCATCCTCTTTGACCCGATCTTCCAGGGACTAGCCATTTCGCTGATGGCCGGCGAGATTGCCTCGCTCGCTCTCTCGCGTATGACCGTCCCCGTCGTTTACTACATGTTCCATCGAAGGAGAACACAGCCATGACTGTTGATCGTTTGCTCCGGCTCATCGCCGGGTTATTTACCCTGGCCAGCCTTGCTCTCGGATATTGGGTGAGTCCGTACTTCTATTTGTTCACCGCATTCGTTGGTCTGAATTTGTTTCAGTCCGGCTTGACCGACTGGTGCCCAATGATGACAATCCTGCGTAAGCTAGGGGTCCGCGACTCACAAACGTCGGCCCATAGCTGACAGGCGCCGGGCGCGATTCGCCACATGAATCGAAGCTCGACCATAATCCGAACTCCACGGTTTCAGAAGTCTTGGGAGGAATCAAAACGAAATGCTGTATCAAATCAAGTCCGTGAAGTCGCTGGAGGAAATCGACGAGGGCCTTCGGGAATCCGCCGCCCGGCAACAGTTCGGCGTGATCGCGGTCCACGATCTTCAGGAGACCCTCAGCAAGAAGGGAGTGGATCTGGCAATCCAATGCCGGATCTACGAAGTGTGCAATCCCCACCAGGCCAAGAGGGTCCTCGATGCAGATGGCGCTATTTCTACCGCCTTGCCGTGCCGGATCTCCGTCTATGGCACGCCCAGAGACTTTACCCTCGCGACGATGCGTCCGACGGAGATGATGAAGGCCTTTGGGAATCCTGAAATCGAACCGGTTGCGCGCGAAGTAGAAACCGTCATTTTGCGGATGATGCAGGACGCCGCGGTCTGATGAACGGAAGCTGAGTACACCGCGTGGCCCTTGAGACAGTCGCGTTGTTCCTCGCACTATTGATCGGCCTCTCGCTCGGCGCCCTGGGAAGCGGCGGTTCGATCGTCACACTCCCGATCCTGGTCTATGTCGCGGGCGTCGCACCCGAATCCGCTGTCGGGATGTCGATGGCGATCGTGGGCGGGACGAGCCTGGCCGGAGCGTTTCTACATTGGTGGCGCGGAACCCTGGTTCCACGAATCGTCGTGCTCTTCAGCGTTTTTGGAATGGCCGGGGCCTACGTTGGCTCCATCGGAACGCACCTTGTCTCGGCGTCGGTTCTGATGTCGCTCTTCTCCATCCTGATGTTGATCGTCGGAACCCGGATGCTCTTCGGCAAACAGCCGGTCGACGCTACAGCCCGCGTCTGCGTCCCGTCCCGCTGCGTCCCGGCCGCCTTCCTGGTTGGGCTGGTGACCGGATTTCTGGGTGTAGGCGGCGGATTCCTCATTGTTCCCGCGCTGGTTTGGTTCGCCGGCATTGACACGAAGAAAGCGATCGGCACTTCTCTGGGCATCATTGCCGCCAACTCCGTCGCAGGACTCAGTGGTCAGATGCAATACGCCCATTGGGATTGGGCCTTGACAGGAAGGTTCGTCGTCTGCGCGCTGATCGGGATGGGAGCGGGCTTTCCGATCGCACGGCGCACTCCGGAGCAGGCTCTCCGAAAAGCGTTCGCCATCGTCCTGATTGCCGTTTCGGCCGCCATTGCATGGCAGGTGATCTACCGCCGCTAGTTGGTGAGCGTGCGCGGTGATTCCGGCTGATCAAACACCGTACTCACTCCATTCCACCCGGCGTGAGAAAATCGCGGGAGTGCGCACCTTCGGCCCCGCTCACATTTCCTGGCTGATCGGCATCGCCCTCACCGCCATTCTGCTCTCGGCCGCATGCCGCACCGGCAGACTGCCTCACCGGACCGTGCGGCTGGCTCTCGCATTCCTGCTCGCCGCCATGGAATGTGTCCGGTACGCCTACCTCGGCTTCCATTTCCCGAACGAACTGCCAATCCATCTCTGCACCATCACGGTCTGGACGCTCGTCATTTCCTCCTTTACTCTGACCCCCAGTGCGATCGAGTTCGGCTACTTCGCTGGATTTGCAGGCGGCGGAATGGCGTTGCTCACTCCGGACGCCGGCACGCAATGGCCTGCCAGATTCTTCATCACGCACGGCGCCATCATCGTTCTGGCGTCCGTTCTCGTCTATGGCCGGGATTTCTCCGTGACCGTACGCGGGCTCTGGCGCTCGATCGGAATCGCTCTGGCTTACTTCTTCTCCATCGGCGTGTTCGATGCGCTGTTCGGCGTCAACTATATGTACATGTGCCGGAAGCCACCGGGCCCGTCCGCGATGGATCTGATGGGGCCCTGGCCGAACTATCTCGGCGCATGCATCCTCGTCTTGTTCGGACTCTTCCTCGCGCTCTGGATTCCAGTGCGGCCGAAACGATCGCGCTCCGGAGTCAGCGCGATCGAGGATCCGCCGACGCTATTCGCGCCGCAGCACCTCGAGGGGCTTTCCGCGGAGCAGCGGGAACGTCGCTAGCCATCCGGCGCACACCGTCAACAATGGAGTCGCGATCATCGCCGTCAAGATGGATCGCCAATCGAGCGGCGGTTCGTATCGATGCAGGACCGCACCCATCAGCACTACGGTAAAGAGAGCCGCCATAACGCAGCCGAGAGCCGCCGCCAGAGTGCCAACCGCCGCGAACTCCGTCGTGTAGATGCGCAGGAGCACCGAATGCGTACCGCCTAGTGCCCTCACGATTCCGATCTCTCGTAGCCGGTATGCCTGCATCACCGCCGCCACCGCCAGCAGCACGCACATGCCAGCGCCGATCGCATACCAGGCGACCATTCGCACCAACGCCAGGGCATCGCCGCCCACTGCCGATACCGTCTCCGTCAGATCGGATCCGGTGATCACCGCCAGCGCCGGATACGTCGCGTTCACCGCCCGCCGGACCGATCGAATCTCTCCAGGCCGCACTCGCGCGGCCGCGTGATGGAATAAGCTGTGCGGATCTACCTCGCGGCAATCCAGCCGGAACGCATACCAATATTTCTCGACGGGCGTCATGGCGCGCGTGGCAACCACCGACGCCGAAATCGTTCTGTCCCTCCCGGCGAACCGGAGTGTAGAACCTACGCGCGCGCCAAGCTGCCTCGCCACATCCGCGGCGACTGTCACCGTCGCGGAGGAGGGCCCCGGCGGCATCGCCCGGTCAGCGCAACCCGCGATATACCAACGGTCGACGACGGCATCGCGTTCCGCCGCTTCCTTCTGGATCTGCTCAATCGGAACATTGTCAACACTCTCCAGCCGCAGACGTGCAAGCGTCGCGATCTGTACGTCCCCCTCGATGCCAGGCAGCCGCGCGAGAAATGTACGGACCTGCTCGCGATACCGATCCTCAAATCCGGCCACGAACAGGTCCGCGCGGTCAAAGGGAATCGCGCCGCGTAACGCGCGCATCACCGCACCGCTCACCTGGTATGTGGCAATCAGCAGCATCAACCCGCTCGCGATCGCCGTCACCAACATGCGTGAGTTGCCGCCCGGCCGCACCAGATTGCGGATCCCGAGCCGGTACGGGGGCGGCACTCTCGTCAAGATACTCGCCCGCCGAATCACCCACAGAGCGGCCCCCGCCGCCAGCCACGCCATCGCCAGGCAACCGACAAAGGAGGCGGCAGGCCACCACGCGGAAGTCCACGAGCCGGGCAGTCCCGCCGCAAGTGCCGCGATGCCGGCGCCAACAAGCGCCACAATCACCAACTTGCCTGACAAAGGCCGCACCGGCTTCACGGCGGACTCGCCCAGATCGCGGCGTAGCACGGTCGCCGGCCGCAGCCTCC
>JBDTTK010000166.1:0-7841 GCA_039930685.1 Bryobacteraceae bacterium
AGAGCCGCCGTCACCGTAATCACTATTGTGGGTGCGAGCGTGGTTGCATGATTGTTCTTTGTTCTTAAGACGTGCCTTCCTCTTTCGGCTATGGCGTGTTCGAGCAGTAAGCGTACGGTCGAGAGGAGATCGGGCGATATACCGATAATTGTGCCGTCGGTCTCGGTGAGAAAGTGTTGGTGGCGCTTTGGTGGGCGACGAGGTTTCTTGAGATACGCATACGTTCCGAGTACGCCAATGCCGCCGCCAAAGAGAAGTGCAAGGATCTCACGCATGCAGCACCTATTCTAGCGACCGAAGGTCGCCCCAGACCTGCTCGTTTACATCACCTTCCCAATGGTCAAAACAGACCCCCAATGGGCCCTCATTAAGCGTTCCTCAGGGTTCCCTAGGGTTTCTTTGCGATGCCGCTCGCGCTCTGTTTTCCTCAAGATAACCGAGTCTCAGCACACTCATAACCCAAAGGCCGTACGTTCAAATCCTAACCCCGCAACCCAAAAGAAGATACATCTCTTCGCCTCCTCCTTCAAAACGCCCGACAAGCAGCAGAATGATGCTATGACTACCGCCCGGTATGTCCATTGGCAAGACGGTGAGACGTTGCTAGGCTACTTCCAGGCGTTTCCCGATTACCTGACTGAGGGCGCATCGCTCAGCGAACTGGAAGCGAATCTTCGCGAGCTTTATCTCGATCTCACGAGCGGCGAGATTCCAGGCAGCTAGTGCGATCCGAATCCCCGACCCAACTGCTGGCTCGCGGCGCGAGGCGCGTCTCAAAATGTTCGCAGGTATGAGATTAGAGCGGTCTTTTCTCCATCGCTGAGCGCTGTGCCGAAATAGTGCCCCCGGTTGATGATGTAGTCCGGACACTTGCTGACTTTCATCAGCGCCTCGACCACTTCCGGTGCGAAGACAATCTGACGGGCTTCCGCGTCGGTCTTGCCGCGAGCAGCTTTGAGCGCCGAGTTTAGCTTCATGACGGCGCTGAGGATCTTGCGGTCGAGGGCGAGCGAATCGAGAGCGCCACCGCTGTCGAGCGAGAGCTGGAGGTTCGCGAGCAGTTCGACGGGCATACCCGACGGGATGGGCCCGAGAACCACGCCGCGCTGCGTTTGGTCGGTGGAAAAGACGGTAGGCATTAACCAGGCCAGCGTCCCTATCATTGGACGCACGGCGCCCGGCAGGTAGGCAGCGGGGACGCGGATGTAGCTCGGAGTGCTGGTGCGGTCTATTTTGCCGGGGATTTTCCCGGCGAGAAGCGAATCCTTCTCCCGCAGATCCGGCGAAAGCAACTGCGTGATCGACGCCTGGAAGGATTCCAGTCGGGCATCGACCGAGGGACTTTGCCGGAATGGCCCCAGCGCGTTGTTCGATAGGAAAGGCGCGGTCGACCAAATACTCACGAGGGAAGCCGGCCGCAGATAGCCGCGACCGCCGCCTGGCATGGCGTAGGTCCTTTTTTCTCCCGTGAAAGGCTGGTAGTAACTGACATCGCCGACAGCCGGCAGGTTCTTATAGGTGTCCGAAGAAAATTCAGACCAGATGTTGCCTTCGATGGCGTTGGTCGCGAGCGGGCTGCAGGCGTTGGTTTGCAGAAGAGTTACGGGGACACGGAAATCCGTCGAGAGGTAGTTGTTGTCAAGAAAATCGGGCTGGGCCACCATCTCGCGGGCTTTGGCTTTGAAGGCGTCCGTCTGAGTCCAATGCCAATAGCCGTTCCAGCACTCGAGGTAGTTGGCCGAGCAGGTCGCGAGATTGGCTTCGGCGGGCGGCGCAGGGAGCTTGCTCGAATGGCAGCGGAGACAGACGTCGGCAAAGACGGCCTTGCCCTTTTCCACGGTGGCGTCGTGTTCGGAAACCGCGGGCCTGTCTTTGACGTCGGCCAGACGATGCGGTTTCCCGGCGGCAAGCAGGAAGGCCGCCATATCGAAAGATTGGGCTTCGGTGGCCTGCCAGTAGACGGAGTTCTTACGCGCGGTGCTGACCCGCATCGGCGTGATCCTGGAACCGCCGAGCAGGGGCTTGAAATGGAGCAGCCACTCTTCGCTGAACAAGCCAATATTCGGGTAGACACGATTAAGGGCGGCGAGGACGCCAATCGAATCGGAGCCGTCTTTCAGCACGCGCATGGTGTAAACGGTGTCGGGTGACTGGAAGTAGCTGGCCATCGCGCTGTTGGGCGGGACGAAATTGTTGAGTTGCAAGCTGTCGTGGTTTTGCGGTCCGAGCTTCTCCCGGCCCCATTGTTTAGCTAGTTCCATGCGGGGGCCGACGTTATACACGGCGTTCATGGTTCGCGGGTTGTCGATGTTGTCCTGGGAGACGAAGGAAACATCCGTCGTGCCGGGACGCCAGGTTTTGAAGATCTGATAGACGAAGTTGTCTTCGCGCGCCTCCCACGAGAACAAGCGGTCCATCCAGAGGTATTGCGCGCCGACCACGGAGCTGAGGTTTTCCCACTTGGGGTTTGCGGGATCCGGCGGCGGATTCACGGGATTGGGTCCGACGTGGCAGAATCCGCAGGACATGCCAATGCGATAAGGGCGCACCAGGCTGGCGGATTTGTAGTAGGAGGGATCGGTGTAATAGCGGACGGGATCCCACTTCTTCGCGGCGGCTTCATCGAAGTCGGGGTTGGGGAAAAGCCGGAGGCCCACGACACCGGAGGCGTATCCGTAATAGGAACCGACCGGAACTGTCTTGCCCCTGGCGCCGATTTGTACGCCCGGGTATTTCTTTTCGTCTTCGAAGGGATCGGGATTACAGCCGTCCGCGCGGCGATCGAGCCATAGGCCGAAGCGATCGGGATTCGGCCCTGGGGCTTGCGTGAAGCACGGCTCGTTGACTGTGCCGAGATAGTCCCAGCGGTTGTCGCGGCGGGCCTTGTAGACCCGTTTCAGCTGGTCTTTCTTTGATGCGTCCACGGAGGAGTCTTTGTCGGGATCGTAGGAAGAAATGGACTTCAACAGGTCTACATTGCCGAAGCTCAGCGTGGCGGAGGAATCCCAGAACCGGTCGTTACCGCCGGTCCAGAGGATCCACATGTTGCGGCCGTTCACCTCGTGGGCGTCGGAAAGCGTGACACCGCGGTCCATATCCTTGAAGAAATCGGAAGCCGGGTTGGCGTAGGCGACGGGACTAAGGGACGCGGCGGTTCTTCCGGCGCGCTTCGCTTCATCGTCGACGTGCCCCGGACGCGGCCCTGAGTAGAGGTACCACGCTACTACCACGACGGCGAGGGCCAGGACGATATAACGCTTCTTACGAAGTTTCAAGGACAGCCTCCTCAGTTGTCTGGGCGAGTTTATGGGCCGGCGTTTCATCCCAGCGAATGATCTTCAAATCGAGCACACAGATGGAGTACATGATGGGCACGATCAGGAGAGTGACGACCGTGGCGGCGCTCAGGCCGCCGATCTGCGCGTAACACATGGGCTCCCAGAGCGGTCCGCCGTGAAGGGCGAGCGGGACCAGAGCCATCACGGTAGCGCCGACGGTGATGAGAACAGGGCGCAGGCGCATGATACCGGCGTCGAGGACCGCTTCTTCGAAGGGTTCGCCTTCGGCATGTTTCTCCTCGATGAAGTCGAAGAGCACGATGATGTGGCTGACGATGACTCCGACCAGACTGATGACGCCCAGGAAGGCCATGAAGCCGAAAGGAGCGCCCATAATGGCAAGAGCCGCGAGGGCCCCGACGGCGCCGAAGGGAACCGCCGCCAGCACGATCACCGGCTTCAACGCATTCTTGAATTGAACGGCCAAAGCCAGATAAATCAGGATGACCGAGACCGCCAGCACGATGTTGAGTTCGTCGTTCCCATGGTCCTGTTTTTCCTGCTCCCCGCCGACTTCGAGCCGGTATCCGGCGGGCAGGTGCCGCGCCATCTCTTTTACCTTCGGCAGGAACGTGGCCATGACCTTCGATGCCAGGACGCCGCTCTGGGGAACCGCGGACACGGTGATGGTGCGGTACTGATTCCGGCGGCGGATGACTTCGGTTCTGAGCGCGTAATCGATGTGCGCGATCTGCCGAAGCGGAACCTTCTGGGCGCTTGCGGCCGCGTACACATAGATATTGTTTATGTCATCCAGTTGAGCCCGTTCGTCGGCGCGGAGCCGAGCCAGTACGGGGATCTGCTTGCTCCCCTCCCGCAACACCGTGACCGGGAGACCGTTCATTCCGGACGTCGATGCTGTCGCGACATCCAGATTCGTGACGCCCGCCAGGTTGGCTTTGTCCGGGTCGATGGCTAACTGCACACTGAAGCGCGCTTCGCCCCAGTCGTCGCGAATCCGGGTGGCCTCGGGAATGGCTCGCAACATGTCTTTGACATCATCCGCGAGCTTATGCAGAGTCTCGAACCGGTCGCCGGACAGGCGGATCTGTATCGGTATGCCCACGGCGTCCCCGGTCTCCAGTTGCCAGGCATCGACCACTGCCCCGGCTACTTCCCGGGATGCCCTTGCCTGGATGAACGGAAGCAGCTTCGGCACGGCGTGCTTGTCGTCGGCGAAAACCACGATCTGCGCGAAGTTGCGATGATTTGGCTCCGGGGCCAGCGAATACCAGAAACGCGGGGCCGATCCGCCAATGTAAGAGTTTACGGAGTGAAGAAGCACATGCTGTTCGGCCGCCACGCGCTCAACGATCTGCTCTACTTTTGAAGTCGTATCGTTGGTCAGATCGAAAGAGGAATCTTCCGGCAGCGTCACGTTGATGTAGGCGAGATACGAGAGGTCTTTCGGGAAAAACTGCTGACCGAGGTTCGCGCCAATCCATCCGCCGGCAGCCAGGATCAGCAGCGAAGACGCCAGAGCCACCTTTCGATGGCGAATCGCGAACTTACCTACCCGGTAATACAGTGCCGCGAATCCGCGGCTACGTTTCTGCTCCGCCGATTCTTCCACTTTCGGTTTGAGCAGATAGTACGCGAGCAGCGGGATGAACGTCATGGATACCAGCCGCGACGCAATCAGCGAGCAGGTCATCACCACCGGCAGAGAATACAGAAACTGGCCCGTGTTGCCGGAAAGAAGCAGGAAAGGCAGATAGGCGACGATATTGGTGATCGTGGCAAACAGGATTGCGTTGCCCAGACGAGTAGGCGCCAGCCACGCGGCGATGATAGCGGGCCGCCCCGCGGCGAGATCGCTTCGAATCGCATCGCCCGCAACCACCGGATCGTCTACTAACAACCCGAGGGCGATGATGAGTGTTGCGATCGAGACCTGCTGCAGGTCGATTCCGACCGCGCTCATCGTCCCGAACGTCATCAGCAGAGTAATGGGAATCGCCAGCGCCATCAGCAGCGCGGCACGCCACTCCCAGAAGCCAACAACTGAAACCAGCACCACCAGCAGGATCGCCTCGTAGAGGCTCCTCATGAACAGTTCTATGTTTTCGCCTACCTGCTGCGGCTGATCGCTGGTGTGTTCGACGATCAGATCCTGCGGCATCCTCGACAGAACATCCGCGAGGGTCGCGTTAACCGCTTTGTCGAAGGTCTGGATATTCTGGCCCGCGCCCATTTGGACGCTGAGGGTGATGGCGCGCGAGCGGATCCATTTGCCGCTCGCATCCTTCCGCGCATGAAAGGCCAGGTAGCCGGGCGGATTCGCATAACCGCGCGCGGTGTCGGTGAGGTCGCGAAGGTAAATTGGCGTGCCGGCCGCACCCACCGCGACGGGAACCTCGCCGAGCTCCCTTTCGCTGGTGAATTCGCCGGAGGGGTGAATCGCGACGTTCTTCCCGGCGATGTCGAGCTCACCTCCGGCCACGGTCAGGTTACGCTGGCCGATAATGGGCACGAGCGAACTCGGCCTCAGTCCATATGCGGCGAGCCGGTGCTGTGAATACGTCAGGTAGATCCGCTCCTGCAACTGTCCGGACCGCACCACCTTGGCAACCAAAGGAGGATCGTCCGGCGTTCGGGCTGTGGCGAGCAGCCCACGCTCAATCAGGCCGGTGAAGTCGTCGAGCTCCCGGTAGCTGTATTTTTCAGCGGCCACGGCGCCGACCGCAGTCCGGGTATTCGCTGGATCCCGGACAATAAACGGCGCCCACGTATCCGGCGGAAGTTCGGAACGATGGTAGCGCTGCGTGATGAACGTGTACACCGCGCCCATCAAGGTGGCGTCGTCCGCTCCCGTGGCGAAATCGAGTCCCGTGAAACCAGGGCCGTCCAAAATCCGAACGTCGTGAAGCAGGTTCAGCCCCTTCGCGTACTCGACGAACTGCTCGACACCGAGCGCTAGCAGACGCTTGTCCTCCCGGGTGGGAAAGCAAAGAACAATCGAAGCCCGGTCCGTGGCTTTCCCGGTCTTCGAGCGGGCCTGCCCGATAGCAGCTTGGATCGAGGCTGCCCGAATCGCGATTTCATTGGCATCGGCAATCGGGCTGGCGACTGTCAACAGAAGCGTCGCCGTGTCCCCAAAGTCACGCACGAAGTTGGGCGGCCCGGCGCCTTCCGGCAGGATGCGCAACGCGGCAAGCCTACCGCCGATGTCGTCCAGCGTTTGGCCGGTTTGCTTGAGATGGCTTGAGAGAGTGAAGGTGACGATCGAGATGTCGGACCGGGAGACCGATTCGATGCGCGCCACCGACGACTGCGAGGCGATGGTTTTTTCGATCGGTTTGGTGACCAGTTGTTCGATTTTTTCGGCGCTCGCGCCCGGCCATGTTGTGACTACGACCGCCTGCTTGTTCGGTACGTCCGGGTCCCTGCGCTGGGGCATGGTCGCGTAGCCGTAGATTCCCCAAATGCACACTGCCGCCAGTGCCACCCACGCAATCTCGCGATGTTCCACGAAGTAACGTGAGAGGTTGTGGATGCGATCCAGCGCTTTGAGGTCCTCCTCGGGAGTGGATTCGAGATGCCCGCGCTTCATCGAATCACCTCGACCAGTGCGCCTTCGGACAGGAGCGACGCGCCGGAAACGATTACCAACTCACCCGGCTGGACGCCGGTAACGCCGATCTGATCTCCATAGGTAGCTCCCAGCGTGACAGCCTGCGATCGGACCCGATTCATGCGCACGACCATCAGGCTGAAAACACTGGCCTCGTCTTTCGAACGGACGATCGCGCTGAGCGGCACCACGGCCACTGGGGCGACGTTGCCCGTCTGCCGCAGGGACACCGTCGCGATCATTCCCGGCCGTAGGTTCCCGTCGGGATTGGGGATGGTCGCCTCGATGGCGAAGAGTCTGGTGGCAGGGTCGGCCGCCGCCGCAATCGAGGTGATGGCGCCGGTTACCCGTCGCTGAATCGATTCGACTGAAAAGGACAGGCGATCGGAACGTTTAAGAACAGTTACCGACGAATCGGGTACGCCGAACACCGCCCTGACTGCCGTGGTGTCCGCCAGGGTAAACGCCGGCTGGCCGGGCGCAACTAATGAACCCACTTCGACCGAACGTTGTAAGAGCCGCGCCGTGTACGGGGCCGTCAGAACGGTGTCGGCCTTCGCCAAATCGGCGGAGGACAAGACCGCGGCGGCGGCGCGCTCCTGGGCGATCTCGGCTTCGACCCGCAAACGGGCCGCACTGAGCTGCGCCGCGGCGATGTCGCGCTGGGCTTTCGCGGCTTCAAAATCCGGCGCCGTCAGAGCGCGGCTTTCAAAGAGAGCACTGGCGCGCTTCCAGGCGGCGTCCGCTTTAGCCACGCCCGCTTCCGCTTCGGCCACCTGCTGTCGGGCGACCTCGATATTCTTGCGGGCTGCATCGAGCTGGCCTCGTGCCTGGTGGATCTGAATTTCGTAATCCTTGGGTCGAAGGACAGCCAGGATGGTGCCTTTGGGTATCAACTCGCCCGGTTCGAGCCGGTGGGATTCCCCGCC
>JBDTTK010000167.1:0-7833 GCA_039930685.1 Bryobacteraceae bacterium
TCGACATCATCCACCAGGATCCGGTGCTGTCGCAGGTGAAGCTCATCGCCGAACCATGGGATCTCGGCGAAGGCGGTTATCAGGTCGGTAACTTTCCCGTGCTCTGGACGGAGTGGAACGGGAAATATCGCGACGATGTCCGCCGCTTTTGGAAAGGCGATGGCGGGCTGGTGTCGGAGTTGGCGACACGTCTTTCGGGAAGCAGCGATCTTTATGCCCGCAGCGGCCGCCGTCCGTATGCCAGCATCAACTTCGTCACCGCGCACGACGGCTTCACGCTGAACGACCTCGTCAGCTATAACCACAAGCACAATGAGGCCAACCTCGAGAATAACGCCGACGGCACGGACGACAACCTGAGCTGGAACTGCGGCAAAGAGGGTGTGGTAACGGACGCCGGAATCGTTGCGCTCCGTGAACGCCAGAAGCGAAACTTCCTGGCGACGCTGCTGCTGTCGCAAGGCGTACCCATGATTTGCGCGGGCGACGAAATGGGCCGCACGCAAGGCGGAAACAACAATGCGTACTGCCAGGATAACGAGACGAGTTGGATCCACTGGAACCTGACCGCGGCGCAGGAGAATCTCCTGGAGTTCACGGAGTACATGATCCATCTGCGTGCCAAGTACTCGACCTTGCACCGCCGAAAATTCTTTCTTCCGCGCGGGGACGGCGTCGAGGACATCACGTGGTTCGAGCCTTCGGGCCAAGTCATGAGCGACTCCGATTGGAACGTTCATTTCGCGCGCTGCCTGGGCGTCCGGCTGAACGGCCACGACGCCGCAGAACTGTCCGGGCCGAAAGACATCGCCCGCCCCGATACGCTTTTTGTCATGTTTAACGCCGATCACGAAAGGATCTTTTTTGTCATGCCGGAAGAGCCCGGCCACCACTGGGAGCGCCTGGTGGATACGGCTCTCCAAGCATGGAAGACGCCATACACCACCCGTAAGCGCATTTACCACCTAGCCGGCCGGTCTGTCGCTGCGTTCCGCCTGGTCGCCGAGACCAAAAAGCGGCGGCCCAAATCGGCCGGAAAGGCCACGAAGGGATAAATCATGACCACTCCGTTTTTCAGCGAATTCGATTTGCACTTGCTCGCGGAAGGCAGCCATTTCCGCACGTGGGAAAAGATGGGCGCTCATCTCGCCGAATCGGAGCAAGGCAGCGGAGTGCATTTCGCGGTCTGGGCGCCGAACGCGGAACGCGTCGCGGTCATTGGCGATTTTAATGGCTGGGACAAGACCGCTCACCCCATGCAATCGCGTCCCGAGGCGGGCGTCTGGGAAGCCTTCATACCTGGCATTGGCCTTGGCGCCCTCTACAAGTACCGTGTCACAGGGCCTGGCGGCGCGTACGAAGCCGACAAGGCGGATCCGTATGGATTCGGCGCGGAAATTCGGCCGCAAACCGCTTCTAAAGTCTGCGATCTCGAAAGCTACAAATGGGCCGATGCCGAATGGATGAAGGAACGCGAGAGCCGCCAAGGTCTGGCATCACCTATTTCCACGTACGAATGCCATCTCGGTTCGTGGATGCGGGTTCCGGAAGAGGAAAACCGCTGGCTGACCTACCGCGAACTGGCAGCCAAACTTACGGACTACCTCAGCAGCATGGGATACACCCACGTCGAACTGCTCCCGATTACGGAACATCCGTTCGACGGGTCATGGGGCTATCAAACCATCGGCTATTTTGCGCCCACCAGCCGATTCGGGCCTCCCGAAGATTTCATGTTCCTGGTCGACACCCTGCATCAACGCGGCATCGGAGTGATCCTCGATTGGGTCCCCGCTCATTTCCCCCGCGACGAACATGGACTCGGCTATTTCGACGGCACGCACCTCTATGAACACGCCGATCCGCGGCAAGGCCAGCAGCCGGAATGGAATACATTCATCTTCAATTTCGGGCGCAACGAGGTCCGCAATTTCCTGATGAGCAACGCGCTGTTCTGGCTGGAGAAGTATCATCTCGACGGCCTGCGCGTCGATGCGGTGGCTTCCATGCTGTATCTCGACTACGCGCGCAAAGACGGCGAGTGGATTCCCAACCGCTATGGCGGCCGTGAGAATCTCGAAGCCGTCGACTTTCTGAAGAAGCTCAACGAACGCGTCTATGCGGAGTTTCCCGGCGTCATGATGATCGCCGAAGAATCCACCTCGTGGCCGATGGTGTCGCGCCCGCTCTACGTCGGCGGACTAGGCTTCGGATTCAAGTGGAACATGGGCTGGATGCATGACATGCTCGACTACATGTCGGCGGACCCGATCTATCGTTCCTACCACCAGGACCGCATCACGTTCAGCCTGCTCTACGCCTTCAGTGAAAATTTCGTACTGCCGTTCTCGCACGACGAAGTGGTTTACGGAAAAGGATCGATGATCGGCAAAATGCCGGGCGACGATTGGCAGAAGTTCGCAAACCTACGGCTGCTTTACGGGTACATGTTTACGCACCCTGGCAAGAAGCTGCAGTTCATGGGCTGCGACTTCGGCCAATGGGCCGAATGGAATCACGACAAGAGCCTGGATTGGCATCTGGCCGACGGCCCGCCGCATGCCGGACTGCATCGCTGGGTCAGGGATCTCAACACGTTTTACCGCGGCCACCCTGCTCTCTATGAACGCGACTCCGACAGTCGCGGCTTCGAGTGGATCGACTGCAGCGACCGGCAGAACAGCGTCATCAGCTTCCTCCGCCGCGGTGTCGCGGCAGACGACGTGGCCCTTTGTGTCTGCAATTTTACTCCGATGACTCACCACAATTATCGCGTCGGCGCTCCTCTCGGCGGCTTCTGGAAAGAAGTCCTGAATAGCGACGCCCTGCTGTATGGCGGCAGTGGACAGGGCAACCAGGGCGGCGTCGAAGCCAGCCCCGTGCAAACTCACAATCGCCCCTTCTCGCTGAATCTCTCCCTCCCACCGCTCGGCACCGTCGTCTTCGCACGGGAGACCGCCGGATGACCTATTGGGAAGCGGAGCTCGGCGCGTCCGTAATCGGCCACACCACGCGTTTCTGCGTATGGGCGCCCGAGATCCAGTTGGTCGAGCTCGCGATTGAAACGCCCGGCGAGGCGAAGGCTCTGCATGCCATGACGCGAAGCGCGGACGGATTCCACGTCGCGACCCTCCCCGGGATCAGCGACGGGGCGCTCTATCGGTTCCGCCTCGACGGGAGCGGACCGTTCCCCGATCCGGCATCCCGCTTTCAACCCGAAGGCGTCCACGGACCCTCGCGGGTCGTCGACTGGGAGCGCTTCCCCTGGACTGATGCCGGCTGGAGCGGAGTCCCGCTCCACGACGTGGTTCTCTATGAGCTGCACATCGGAACGTTCACGCCCGAGGGAACGTTCGCCGCCGCCGCGGGCAGGCTGCCGTATTTGAAGGAACTAGGTGTTACCGCCGTCGAGCTGATGCCCGTCGGAGACTTCGCCGGAAACCGCAACTGGGGCTACGACTCCGTCGCTCCGTTCGCGCCCGCCCGCTGCTACGGATCGCCCGACGACTTGCGAAATTTCGTGGATCAGGCCCACGCCCTCGGCCTCGCCGTTCACCTCGACGTCATCTATAACCATCTCGGGCCGGACGGCGCGTATCAATCCTGCTTCAGCCCCTACTATTACTCGACAACCCACCAAAGCCCCTGGGGCGCCGGGATCAACTACGACGGCCCACGGAGCGAACCGGTCCGCGACTATGCAATCAAGAACGCGCTCCGCTGGATCCACGAATATCACTTCGATGGCTTACGGCTCGACGCCACCCACGCGATCGTCGACGACGGTCCGCGGCATATCATCGCCTCGCTCGCGTCCGCTGTCTGCCATTCGCTGAAAGACGGGGAGCGTCAGGTCGCGGTCGTGGCCGAGGACGATCGAAACCTGTCCTCCATGTTGCGGCCGGAATCCGTCGGGGGCTGGGGCCTCGATGGCGCATGGTCCGACGATTTTCATCACCAGATGCGCCGCGCCCTGGCCGGCGATTCCGACGGTTACTTCCAGGACTTCGACGGAACGACTAACAGCATCGCTGCCACCGCGCGCCAGGGCTGGTTTTACACCGGCCAGCATGCGCCGTACTTCGGCCTGCCGCGCGGCACTGATCCCACGGGCATCGCCTCCAGCCACTTCGTCTTCTTTCTGCAAAATCACGATCAGATCGGAAACCGCGCGTTCGGCGACCGCATTCATCACAAGATCGGCCAGGCGGAATGGCGCGCGGCGTCCACGCTGTTGCTTCTGCTGCCCGAGACGCCCCTGCTGTTCATGGGGCAGGAATGGGCAGCGACCACTCCGTTCCTCTATTTCACGGATCACAACGAGGAGCTTGGCAAGCTCGTCACCGAGGGGCGGCGCAAGGAGTTCGGGCGCTTCGCCGCATTCGCCGATCCGGCCGCACGCGCGTCGATTCCCGATCCGCAGGACGCAGAGACGTTCCGCAAGAGCCGCCTGCTGTGGAAGGAAACTCTCGACGAGCCGCATGCTTCGGTCTCAAGGCTGTACCGGCGTTTGCTGGCGTTGCGGAAAACCCTCGCGCCAACCTTGGATTCACCAGCGGTTTCCGCTGTGAGTGCGGACAGTATCCTTCTGCGGCGAACCGGATCCGACGGCGCCGCGCTGTGGATTCTGATCCGGCTGCGCAATGATGGACGAGAGATGATGCCGGGGCTGCCACCCGATGGCAGCGGCGCCGAGCTCGTCCTGACCACCGAGGACACGCCGTTCACGACGGATTCCCAATTGCCGCTCATCGAAACCGCCGGCGGAGTCGCCGTCACTTTTACCCGCCCCGGCGCAGTGATCTTCAGAGTCCCGAATCCGGAGGGCGGCAGGGAATGACAACGCCCGATCGAATTCCGTCCAGCACATATCGTCTGCAATTGAACAGCGCCTTTCCGTTCCCGGACGCCCAGCGTCTGGCGCCGTACTTGAAGGGCCTCGGAATCACCGGCTATTACTGTTCTTCGTTTCTCGCCGCACGCCCCGGCAGCATGCACGGCTACGATCTTTGCGATCATTCCCGCATCAATCCCGAGTTGGGCGGACTCGAAGGCTTCGAGCAATTCTCCCGTGAATTGCGGCAGCACGGCTTCAGCCTCATCCTCGATTTCGTTCCGAATCACATGAGCACGGACCCCGGCGCAAATCTCTGGTGGCGCAACGTGCTCGAGAACGGACCCTCGTCGCCCTACGCGTCCTTCTTCGACATCGACTGGGAGCCGGTGAAGGTCGAGCTCAAGGACAAAGTCCTCCTGCCCGTGCTTGGCTCGCAATACGGCGCCGCACTCGAGGCCGGCGAGTTGCGGATTGTTTTTCACGAGGGCACATTCCACCTTCGATATTTCGACCTCGATCTGCCGCTGAACCCGCGGCAGCTCCGTCTGCTGCTCAACCACAACCTGGACTCGCTGATCGCGACGCTCGGCATCGAAGACCCGCACCTGAACGAGTTCCGGAGCATCCTGTTCCATCTGGAACACATGCCCACCTACACGGACACCGATCCGGAAATGATGGAGTCGAGGCAGCGCGAAAAAGATGTCGCCATCCGGCGGATCGCCAACCTGGTCCTCGAATCGACAGCCATTGCCTGGCACGTCGAGCGAAATATCTCCGAATTCAATGGCGTAGCAGGCGACCCGCACTCCTTCGATCTGCTGCATAGCCTCCTCGAATCGCAGCCGTACCGCCTTTCCTATTGGCGGACCGCGATGCACGAAATCAATTACCGGCGGTTCTTCGACATCAACGAGCTGGCCGGAATTCGCATGGAAGAGCCGGAAGCGTTCCGGCGCGCGCACGAGCTCGTGTTCGAGTTGATCCGGAACGGCCAGGTGGACGGCCTCCGGCTCGACCATATCGACGGCCTCTACGACCCCGCCACCTATCTCGAATCCGTCGCCGCCTCGGTGCAGCCGGGGAAGGCTCCCTATGTCATTGTCGAGAAGATCCTCTCCGCTGGAGAAGAGCTGCCGCCTCACTGGAAGGCTCACGGAACCACCGGCTACGAGTTCCTCAACGACCTGAACGGCCTTTACGTCGACTCACGCAACGTCCACGAGTTCGAGAAGCTGCATCTCCGTTTCACGGGCCTCGAAGACGAATTCCGGGAATTCGTCTATGTCAGCAAGAAACTCATCATCGCTTCCTCGATGGCGAGCGAACTGAACGTTCTCGCGCACGCGCTGAACCGCATCTCGGAATGCCATCGCCGTTTCCGCGACTTTACCCTCGACAGTTTGCAAGAGGCTCTACGCGAAATCGTCGCGTGCTTCCCGGTCTATCGCAGCTACGTCGGACCGGGCGGCTGGAGCGACCTCGATCAGCGCAATATTGACCTGGCCGTGTCCGAAGCGCTGCGCCGCAACCCCGCGCTCGAGCCATCCATCTTCCATTTCATCCGGCAAATGTTGCTGCCGGAGCGATCCGCGGACGTAACGGAAGAAGAATACGCGCGCCGCCTCCGCTTTGCCATGAAGTTCCAGCAATACACCGGACCGGTTCAGGCCAAAGGCGTCGAGGACACGGCGTTCTACCGGTACGCGCCTTTGCTCTCGCTCAACGAAGTCGGCGGCGAGCCGGACCGGTTCGGGCGTCCGCCGGAAGAGTTTCACCGGGTCAACCAGCATCGTCAAACCTCCTGGCCTCGTACGATGTTGTCGACTTCCACCCACGACACCAAGCGCGGCGAGGATGCGCGCGCCCGCATCAATGTCCTCTCCGAGATGCCCGCGGGATGGCGCGCCGTGATTTCCCGCTGGGCTCGCGCGAACGCGTCCGCGCGGACCATGGTTCGGGGGGAGCAGGCGCCCAATCGCAGCGACGAATACCTGTATTACCAGGCCCTGCTCGGCGCGTGGCCCGCCGGATTGGCCGGCGCGCCGGACCGCGACTTCGTCTCCCGGATGAGCCAGTACATGCGGAAGGCCGTGAAAGAGAAGAAGACGCATACGAGCTGGGTTCACCCCTTCGAGGAGTACGACAAGGCCGTCGCCACATTCGTCGAGCGGTCTCTCAACGGCCGGAACTCCCGGCTGTTTCTCGCCTTGTTTCTTCCGTTCCAGGAGCGCATCGCGAATCTCGGGATGCTGAACTCGCTCTCGCAACTGACCCTGAAAATCGGATCGCCCGGCGTTCCTGATTTCTACCAGGGATCGGAACTGTGGGAATTGAGTCTCGTCGACCCCGACAACCGGCGGCCCGTGGACTTTGCGACCCGCGAACACTGGCTCGATGGAATGCTGCCTCTGCTCGAAAGCCGCTGCGAATCGGAAGCAAGAACGCAGGCCGTCGCGGAGATGCTTGAACACTGGCGAGACGGGCGCATCAAACTGTATTGCACGGCCGCCGGCCTCAGACTGCGGCAACGCCTTCCTGAAGTCTTCGTCGGAGGCGCCTACACGCCTTTGTCCGCAAGCGGCCCCGCCGCCGAACACGTCGTCGCCTTCGAACGTTCCGATGGAACGCGGCGGGTTATCGTCGTTGCGCCGCGGCTCGTCGCCGGAATTTATGGCTCGGCTTCTCATCTTCCCTCTGTGTGGGGCGACACCACGTTGCCCCTGCCATCCGGTAGAGGCCACGGCCGATACCGGAATGTTCTAACTGGCAATGTGTTGTCTGTCCCGGCGGACCGGCCGGAACTGGCGCTCGCGGACGTGTTCAAGATCCTCCCGGTCGCCATTCTCGAACAGGAAGGAGTGGATTCCCTGTGAAGAAGCTCGGCAGCGCTCGCGACCCTCTCTGGTACAAGGATGCCATCATCTATGAACTGCACGTCAAAGCGTTCTTTGACGGCAACAACGATGGCATCGGCGACTTCGCCGGCCTGTTGC
>JBDTTK010000168.1:0-7747 GCA_039930685.1 Bryobacteraceae bacterium
AATCGATGGTTCAATGGTCGCGAACACGTAAATCTGGCGGTTGCGCGCAATCTTGAAGATCGTGCCGCTCCGATCGCCGACATAGAGATTCTCTTCGGGGTCGAAACAAAGGCCTGTCGCGACGCCCATTCCCTCGACGTACACCGATACGCTACCTGACGGAGTCACTTGATACACAATGCCGTCGTACCGGCTCGTGACATACATCATGCCGGCTGCGTCGAAGCACATCGCCGTCGCGTTCATCACGTCCGAAACGAAAGGCTTCGGCGTGTAGTTGAGGTCGATCTTGTATACGGAGACCGGTGTTTTCTGGCCGCGGGATCCGCTGAACGTGGCGTATATGTTGCCCATCGGATCAACCGCCGGATTCGCGACCGGATGCAGGTTGTCCGCGATTTGAATTCCGATATCGCAGGCCCACGCGATCGAAGACCGGTTGTCGTGCGAAACGATCAGGTCACCGCCCGAGGATCCTTCCGGTACCTTGACCACCACGAACGATTCCGAGCCCACCACGATCGGCGCGGGCACTTCGCCGATCAGGACCTTCGGACGCTCAGCGCGGGCGAGCGCCTTGCCATGAATCTGAAATTCTCCACCGGGAATTGCGGCCTTCGGATCCACGGCGGTGATGTGTGGAGTCCCTTCGGGAACGGCCTGGGTTTGCTTACGAATTGCCATACGTCAGACTAGATTCCACCAGCCTAGCAGACGGAGCAGAACCGCCCCGTAAACGCCCGCCAGGATGTCGTCCATGACGACGCCCCAGCCTTCGGGCAGCTTCTCCAGCCGCCGGATGGGAAATGGTTTCCAGATATCAAAGAGGCGAAACAGCCCGAAGGCCATGAGCCACGTCCATGGATTGCCAAGCGAGGCCGCCCCCGCGAGAACGACCCATTGTCCGAGGACCTCGTCAATGACCACGATCTGCGGATCCTTGAGGTTGCGCTCGCGGGCCACCTGCGTCGAGGCCCACACTCCGGGAAGCAGGAAGGCAGCCGCCAGGACTGCGAATGTGAGCGGTCCGGCGCCCAGCCAGCAATGGAGCGCAACACCGGCGAGGATCGCTCCGGCCGAACCGGCCGTCCCTGGTGCCGGCAGAAATCCGGCTCCGAACCAGGTAGCGAAGATCGTTGCCGGACTGAATGAGCGGCTATTCGGCATCGTCCTCCGAATCGCGCTCAACATCGAAGTCGGAATCGCCGCGCTGAGGCGCGGGAGTTGAAATGACGTACTTTTCGGTAGCCCAATTTCCAAGGTCGATGGTCGTGCACCTCTTGGAGCAGAAGGGCATGAATGGGTCAGTACGGGCGACCTCTTTCTTGCAGATCGGGCACAACATAAGGCGATAGTTTAGCGGCTGACGGGGGTGGTTTGGGGGCGCGCGAACGGAAGAATCTGGAGCAACTGTTGCGCGGGCGGAAGTGGCTCCACGGGTGCCGTGTCGATCAGGCCTCCGACGAGATCATAGTCGTGAGCTTCCGTGATCCGCATCCGGCGAATCTGCCCGGCGCGCGGAGTTTCGTCATTCGTGTCGTTGATGTAGCAAACGCCGTCAATCTCCGGAGCCTGCGTCGACATGCGCGCCTGCCACAGGAGTTCTGTCTCCTGCGACGGTCCCTCTACCAGCACGGACACTTCCTCGCCAATCATCCGGCGATTCCGCTTCTTTGAGATCTTGCGCTGCAACGCCATCAGGTGGCGTTTGCGGTTATAGATGTCTTTGGCGCCGACTTTCGCGTCGAGCGCGAAACTGGCGCTCGTGTCCTCATCCGAGTACGCGAAAACACCGAGGCGGTCGAACTGCGCCGCTTCGACGAACTGGCAGAGCGTATCGAAATCTGCGGCCGTCTCCCCTGGAAAGCCGACAATCATTGACGTGCGGATGGCAACGCCGGGAATCGACTTGCGTATTTTCTCAAGCAGCTTGAGGAAAATGTCGCCATTCGCCCCGCGCTTCATGCGCTTGAGCACTGGTCCCGAGGCATGCTGCAACGGCATGTCGATGTACTTCACGAGCGCGGCGTGCTCCGCAATCGTGTCGAGAAGACGCTGCGTCACCTTGTTCGGATAGCAGTACAGAAACCGGACCCACTTTTCGAACGGCGTCTCGATTTGCGCAAGGCGCGCCATCAGACTCGCCAATCCGTCCTTGAGGCCGAGGTCCTCGCCGTAGCACGTCGTGTCCTGCCCGATCAGGTTCAGTTCGCGGACACCCTGGCCGAACAACTTGGTCGCTTCGGCGACAACGGATTCAAATCGTCGGCTTCGAAACTTGCCTCTGTACTGCGGAATGACGCAAAACGTGCAAGGGTGATCGCAGCCCTCCGCGATCTTGATGTACGCGTAATGGCGCGGCGTCGACAGCACGCGCGGAGTCAGGTCGTGATAGAGGTAAGGCTCATTGCCGCCCTTGGGCTCGACGCCTTCGCAAAGCGCCGTGATCTTGTCGAGTTCGTTGGTTCCGATGATGGCGTCGATTTCCGGCATCTGCTGGCGGATATCGCCGCGATAACGCTCGACCAGGCAACCGGCAACAATCAGCTTCTGCGCGCGCCCCGTCTTCTTGTACTCGGCCATCTCGAGGATGGTCTCGACCGATTCTTCCTTCGCCGGATCGATAAAACTGCAGGTGTTGACGACGATGACATCCGCGTCGGCTGGGTCCGCCGTTAGGGAATGGCCGCCTGCGGCTAACTGGCCCATCATCACCTCGCTATCGACGAGGTTCTTGGGGCACCCGAGACTGACAAAACCGACTTTCATGAGTGAGAAAAGAAACTTGATTTACAGGGGTTTGGAACCGCTGGAGGAGACTCTCTTAGAATACCACGAGGCCGCAGATCGCCTTATTCCGCGTCGATTTTCCGCATCCGTTCAGCGGTTTCGTCCGAACGCGTATCGTTCAAGTACGTGCCATACCCGCTCTCGCAGGACGCCAGATACTTCAGCTTGTCCGCTGACCTCTGCAAAGGGAGGAACTCGATGCGCAGGTGCGTCGCCTGCTGCACCACCATCATCAGCGGCATCGGAAAGCCATACAGCCGATCGTACTTGCGGCGCATCACGCGGATGAGCGACGCGAGATCGGCGCGCTCCTCCGGACTCAGTTCCGAGAGACCCTCGCGATGCTCGCGCGCGGCGATATGCGTTTCCGTGGGGAATCGCCCGAAGGACGGCGCGAACGCCACGAAGTGATCGCTCCGCGCGATGACGAGCGCCCCGCCGGACGCCTCCTCCGCGACTACGTCGCAACCAATACAACGCCCTGCGGCGGCGGCTCGGGCGCGTTCGATCGCAACGAATGCGGGCTCGAAAGGAAACGCGTAGATCTGCCCGTGCGGATGCGGCATCGTCACCCCGACAGCCTCGCCCTGATTCTCGAACACGCCAACGTATGCGACGCCCGGCCGAGCCTCTAATTCGCCACATCGAGCGGCCCAAAGATCGACCACAGCGCGCCACTGCTCACCCGTCATGTCGGAGGGCTTCAGACTGTGGTCCGAGCTATACAAAAGAACGTCGCATCCGCCTGGCGGATCGAGCGCGGGATAGTCGTTCGGATAGATGAGTACGCCATACTGGTCCGGCACTCGGCCGGACCCGGGACAGAAGGGACACCAATTGCGTGGAAGCTGCGGCCGATTCTGCCGGTGCGTGGCGACCGAAACCCACTGGCCGAGAAACGGATGCCAGCGCAGTTCGCTCATCGGAATTCGGCGGTCAGTTCGCGACGGGAATCGGCGACTGGACCGGAATCGTCACGCTGTTGCTTGTATAGATGTCCTGGGAGATATTCAACAGCGTAGTGGCGTTGGTCGGCAGACTCTGGTTCAACTCGAGAACGACCTCATAGATTCCGATAGCGCCCGTCTTTAGGCCCGCCGAAATTACGTTCGCGGACTTGCCACCGGCTAGCGACGAGACCGATGCGTTCGCCGTGTTTACCGCGGGTCCATTGTAGGCCTGGCCCGTAATGGCGGCATTTTGCGCCTCTACCGGACTGACAACACCGAGTCCAGTTGCGTAAATCTTGATGGTTTCCCCTGGAATCGCCGGATTGTCCTCGGTGATCAGAGAGTCTTCGACGTTCGCGCAGCAGAGCGTGGGATTGGTTGCGGTGAGAACCACCGCGGCTCCGTCACTGATGCTGACGGCGATCGCAGTGTTGTTTCCATCCGGACCGGGAATCCTGGCTCGCAGGCGGATGCGCGTAAACTGCGCCGCCGGGATCGCGATCAGCTTGGGTTCGGTCGAGTTGATGAGTGCGATCAGGCCATCCCGGATATTCGCCAGCGAGTCATTCGCCTGCACGGTGTAGCCATAGCTTCTGTCGTCGATCTTCACCGTGGCGACGTCGCCGGCGATTGGCGTTCCGTCGACCGAAACCAGTCCGGTTGCGTAGCTCGACCCGTGGACGGCAATCACCGGCCGCGGATCGTCTCCAGTCATCGCGAAGATGCCTGGATTCTGCGCCGGCACCGGAAACGCAAGCGCGTTGCTCACCGACACGCTTCCGTCGGCCCGCTCAATGCGGATGTACGCGCTGACGCTCGATGCATCGAATACCTCGAACGGCACCTGCGCCGTGATTTCCGTCGGCGAAACGGACTTCAACGGAACGCGAATTCCGTCGATGTATACTTGAACGCCGCCCAGTTTGGTCGGCAACTCAGTCGCGTCGTCCGGAGCGGCAACCGTTTGATCCGCAAGATTGTCGCCGAAAATTGTAATCAGAGACCCCGGAGCGATCGCTTGGCCGGACTGCGCTCCGGACAGGAAAGCGCCGCTCGGCGTAACGACGATCGTTGCCGTGCTGGTGGTCGTCGCAGGCGTCACCACTGTCGCAAGCGTAATGCCATTGCCTGCCTCGCCTCCCACCTTGGCGATCAGATCGACCTGCGCAAAGGTGAGATCAGCGCGAGCGGTGACGTTGGGATCTCCGTCGCCCGCGTTGATCAGCGCGACAAACTTCGTCACGATCGTCCCCAGCGTGTCATCGGTCAGGAACTTGTAGGTGTAGTCCTTGGTGGTCGTTCCGTTACCGATCGTGATCTTGACCGAGTCGTCTTTCGTAACGGTTCCACTGAATCCGACCTGTCCCAGCGCGAAGAACTCACGGCTCGCTGCGTTCCGGACCTTGGCATTGACCAGCGTCGTGTCCGACGGCGTAAAAACCAGCACGCGGCGAACGTAAGGCTCGGCCACATACAAATTCGCGCCGTCCCACGCCAGCGAGATCGGTGTGCGGGTCTGCGCTGGGCTGAACAAGCCTAGGTTCGGATTGAAAATGTTGCTGTTGTTGTCGGTGACGTCATCCGCGAATTCATCCTTCTGGCCCAGGATCACGTCGGCGCGCACCGCATTCGAAGTGGGAATTGTATTGAACACCAGGACACGGTCGTTTCCGCCGTCGGCGATGTAGAGGCGTTTGCCGTCCGACAACGCGAACCGCGGATTCGCCAGCGTCGCGGCGCAGCGGACCGGATAGGTCTTCGTGGAATCCGTGCTGGAAACCGTTCCGTTCGACTCGCATAAGACCGATGAGTCGTTGGCGATAGCCGTCGTAAAGTCGGCCTGGCCGACGACCACGTCGGCCGCCTGCTGGGTCTGCGTCGGAATCGAGTTCCAGATCAAAACACGGTTATGGCCGAGGTCCGTCACAAACAGGCGCGTGCCGTCGCTCGTCACCGACACAGGGTTCAGCATCGTATTCGCTTGCGCGTTCAGGTTCACGCGCGTGAGATCCGGCTCCGGAGCCACATTAAAGTTCGGCTGGCCAAGAACCATGTCCGCGGGAGCATAGTTCGCCGTCGGAATCTTGTTCCAGATCAGGACGCGGTGATTCTGCGTGTCGGCAACGTACAGCCGTCCGTTCTGAATCCAAAGGCCCTGCGGAGCCCGGACGCTCTTGTTATCCACGACGATCGGCTGGCGGACGGTCGTGAAATCGGCCTGGCCCAACACAATGTCGGCCGGCGCGCCATTCGAGGCCGGAATGCTGTTCCAAATCAGGATGCGGTTGTTGAGCGTGTCGGCCACGGCGAGGACCGTGCCGTCGGTGGCGACCGCCGTCGGAAGCCGCATGCCGGTTCGCGTGAGATTGATCGAAGTCGTCGTGAAATCCGGCTGGCCAAGTACGGTGCTCGCCTGGCCGCCGCATAGCGGGCAACGCATTCCGGACGGCGCGATCTGGTCGGTGGCGCTCGGAAATTGCTGGCCGATATTACGGAAGATGAGTACCCGATTGTTGATCGGCCCTGCTCCGACACGGTTGGCGTCCGCGACGAACAGCGTATTGTTGGCGTACGCTACACCGCCCGCGCCGCCTACGGTCTTGTCCGAAGTCGTCTCATCGGAAGCCGTAAATGTGCTCTGGCCGATCACAATGCGAGCCGCTTGCCCGGTGATGTAATCGGCGGCGCACAACATGGCTGCCGGTAGCAGAAAAAGAGAGAGAAGCTTGCGCATGAAACTTGAAAGAGGTTGCTCCTAAGTATAGCAATCGGTGGACGCCTGTCGTGGATGTTTCGTTTCAAATAGATGCGTCATCGTGCCTGTGACCCTCAGGCACGGGCGTGAAAGGAATTGACGTTTGCCCGCCCGCTCCGTGACCATGGAACGGTGGAGACCTCGTGGAAGAATTGATGCCCGCCTCGTCCGAGGAATTGGCCTCGGCACTTGCCGGGCAGGCAGCGTTGGGAAACATCATCCGTTTGGGCGGCGCATTCTCGAAGGACGCCGCTGGCGGGCCTCTGACCAAACTGCCCTCCGTTACCATTTCCACGACCCGCCTACGAACTGTCCGACGGTACGAGCCTAGCGACCTTACTGTCAGCGTCGACGCCGGGATGCCCTGGGCGGAACTTTCCGCGCTCCTGGAACGCAACCGCCAAACCGTGCCAATCGATCCTCCCTGGTTCGAACGCTCGACGGTCGGCGGAGTCGTCGCCGCCAACTACAGCGGACCTCGCCGCCGCGCCTTCGGCACCGCGCGGGATCATGTCATCGGCATGCGCTTCGCGACCCTCGAAGGCAAGGTGGTTGAGTCGGGCGGCATGGTCGTCAAGAACGTCGCCGGCCTCGACATGGGAAAACTGATGATTGGCTCCTGGGGAACCCTGGCCGCTATGGTCTCTGTGAACTTCAAGCTCACTCCGATTCCTGAGTGCACCCGCACGTTCGTCCGCCCGTTTGAAAAGCTCGCCGACGCTGTCGAAAGCCGGAACGGAATCCTTCGTGGCGTGCTGCAGCCCTGGGCGGTTGACCTGCTAAATCCCAAGGCCGCAAACGAATTCGGCTATCAAGGCTGGACGCTGGCACTGCAGGCCGGCGGATCCGCGGCCCTGATGACGCGGTATGCCACGGAGCTTGCGGGCTTTGAGGCACTCGCCGACGAAACGCCGTTCTGGACCGCCATCCGCGAGTTTCCGACCCGCGGCGTAATCGCAAGGCGCTTTGCGCTCGACGAGTTGGCGCCCGCGATGGCGGCCTGCACCGGCTCGGCGATCGCCCGGGCAGGTTCGGGCATCCTCTACGAAGCGTCCACCGGCTTCGCCAAGCCGCCCGAGCCCGAGGGCTTCGAGATCATGCGCCGCGTCAAGGCCATGTTCGATCCGAACTCGCTACTCAATCCGGGAAGACTCAATGGCCTCCTCTAAACCCACCGACCTGTCCCTCGACAGGCCGCAACAAAAGGACCTCGACCGCTGCGTCCATTGCGGCCTGTGCCTCAACGCTTGCC
>JBDTTK010000169.1:0-7721 GCA_039930685.1 Bryobacteraceae bacterium
CCACCCAATAGGCGAAGATCGTCACCAGCACGACGAACGCTCGGCCCATGTTTACCTGCGCGCCTTCGCCGAATCGCCGCTTCGCTCCGTAAAACGCGAATAGATCTTCCGTGAACAACGTCGACAGCGCTAGGATCTGCGAATCGCTGGCCATCACCGCCGCCATGATCCCCGCTCCCAGCAGCCCTGCCAGCCAGAACGGCGCATATTCGTTAAGCAAAACGATGACGATGTCGTCGGCGGACGCCTTCGCGCGCACCTGATTCCGGACGTATTCGTACTCATCGAACAGCGCCGTGGGGGCCTTCTGCGGAATCTTCGGTAGAAAGGCTCGCGCCGATTGTTTCTCGCGCACGGCCGGAATCTCATCGTGCGCGTTGGCGGCCACCCCCAGGAATACGCACGGCGCCCAGATCGCCAGGATGCAGATCGGATAGAGGATGACGGTCTTCTTGAATTGCGACATCTTCGCCGCTGTCAAACAAAAAATGCTGATGTGCGGAAACGCGATCGAAGACAGCGGAATGAACATGTAACTGAGAAAAAACAGCGGCGAAATCTTCTCGCGCGTGAGCAGCGACTTGGTCGCCGGCGAGTTAGCAAGTGTCGAAATCGACTCCGAGAACCCGCCCATGCCCGATCCGATCACGAAGACCGCCGCCGCGCCGAACCCTAGAAACAGGATGGTCTGCAGAGTGTTGACCCAGGCCGTCCCGCGCATGCCGCCAAAGAACACATAGATCATCACGACGATCGCGACCAGCCCGCCGCCGAACCAATACGGAATCGCGCCGAGTGAAATTGCTTCGAGCGTTGTTCCGCCGCCCATCACGCCGATGATGATGTACGGCACCAGCAGCGCCGACTGCACGATGGAAATGACGCTGCCAATGTGCCCGCACTCCCAGCGGTCGCGGAACATCTGCACAGGAGTCAGGAATCCGAATCGCTTGCCGAGCGCCCAAACCCGCGTCCCGCAGAGATAGAGCGTTAGTGGAATGACGATCGCCGACGAGGACGCCATCAGGCCGAACGTGACGATGCCATTCGCAAACGCGTGGCCCGACGATCCGAGGATCGTAAAGGCGGTCATGTTGGTGCCGAATAGGCTCAGTAGGAAGACATACGGTCCGAGCGAGCGCCCGGCGACAAAGAAATCCTCGGCGTTGCCCGACGACTTCCGGAACGCGAACACGCCGATATAGATAACAACGGCCAGGTAGATAAAAACAAAAGTCGCTTGAACCACGAGGCTATCGGTCCCCCGCGTCAGCGTCCGGCCGCTTTTCAGCTTGGACGTGTTCGAGATGCTCCGGCCACGCGAATTTCACCAGCAGCGCGAGCAACCCGGCCGCGGCCAGCGTGTACAACGCGTGATACCACAGCCCAGCGGGAAGAAATCCGAACAGGATGGGCTCGGGCGTTCGCCAGAACCAAAAGTCCTGATGCGCGGCCAGGAAGAGAAAGACCAGCAGACCCAGAAGCGTGTATTTCATGCGGAAGCGGATTGGTCGTAGTATCCCACAGGAGGACAGTGCCCCTGCCAGGTCAGCGCTGGTTCCGCACCAGCGATTCGATCGCCTCCAACTCCTTGCCGGCTTCGGACAGCTTGCCCTGCGACGTGAGATCCCGGTACCGCTGCAAATGCCCGCGGACAGCCGCCCGCACGTCCACACCCCGCACCTCCGTCGGAGCGAGTATCGCGGGAGTGCCTTCGGCGCCCTTGGTCTGCGTCACTTGTTGCATGGACGGCGGTGCGCTGCCTCCCGGACCGCCTAACTGAGCCAGCGCCTGTTCGTAGGTGTCCGCGTACGCCATCGACTCGGCGACAGCCAGCGCCACTTTCTTTAATTGCGGCATCCGCGCCTGCGCCGCTTGAATATAAATGGGCGCCACATACAGGATCGAGTGGTCGATTGGGAGCGCGAGGATTTGTCCTCGAACCACTTGCGATCCCTGCTGATTCCACAGCGTCAAGTCCTTCGAAATGTTCTGATCCTGATTAATCCGCGCCTCCACCTGCAGCGGACCTGCCACGATCGCCTGCTTCGACAGCAGCAGGAACACGATCTCGCCCTGATGCTCGCCATCGCAGCGCGCCATCATCATGCCGATCAAATTCTGCTTGTTGTGCGGCGTAAACGGCAGCAGCAGCACGAATTCAGGCTTCGATTCGCCTGGCACGGTGGCGAACGCATACGTCGGAGACATCGCCGTAGGATGCCCGACCTGGGAATCGGTGTACGTGGCGATGTCCCACAGATCAGCTTTGTTGTAAAACGCCTCCGGCTCCCGCATGTGGAACGTGCGGTACATCTCGGCTTGCACGCGAAACATGACTTCCGGCGTACGCGTGTGGGCGCGCAGATCCGCAGGCATGTCGGCGGCGGGTTTGAACAGACCCGGAAAAAGATGGGCGTAAGCGCGAATCAACGGGTCGGTCGCGTCGAACTGATAAAGCGTCGTCGTTCCATCGTAGGCGTCAACCGTCGCCTTGACGGAATTGCGCAAGTAGTTCACACGGCCCAGCCGCTCGGTGCTCACCGCGCGCGCATACGGATACGCGCCTGACGTCGTGTAGCCGTCCACCATCCAAAGCAGCCGGCCTTCGTTCGAGATGACCAGGTACGGGTCCGCATCCCACGTGACAAATCCGGCCATCGTGTCAAGGCGCTCCGCGATCTTCCGATGAACCATCATCCGGCTTTCGCCCGTCAGGTAACCGGTCAGCAGGATGTTCCAGTCGGCGGTCGCGACCGCGGCTGCCAGCCGCATCGGCACGGACGACATCGGGAATCCGCCCTTGCCGTCGTAGCGCGTGTCCACATTCTCGGAACCTGACGGATAGTTGAATTCCGGACGGGCCGTCCTCACGAACACGGGCTCGTGCAATTGCTCGCCGTAATAAATTTCCGGACGCGTCAGCTTCAGGCTCTTCGTCTTGATTTCCGGCGGAGCGTTTTGGATGAACAGCTGCGGCAATCCGTTCGGCGTAATCCGATTTGCCTCGGCAAGAACCAACCCGTAGCCGTGGGTAAAGATGAAATGCGGATTGATCCAACTGGATCGCGCGTCGCCGAGCTGACTCAGTTCGAGCTCTCGCGGAGCCAGCAGCACCTGCCGCATCTGTCCGTCAATCTCATAGCGATCGACGTCGGTGTCGGCATACACATAGGGCCGCAGAGGCTGCAACTGCGTGACGGAATCATGGAACGCACGCCAGTCCCAGAGGCGAACATTGTCGAGCAACTGCCGGTTCTTCTCGACGTCAATCGTGCCGGAGGTGGTCACCGCGTATTCGGTTTCTTTGACCCGGGTGCTCAGATGATAGGCGTCACGCGTCGCCTCGATGTGACGCTGGATGTAAGGCTTCTGGATCGAAATTTCGTTCGGCCGGACGTACAACGCCGACACGATGCCGGGAACGACTGCCTTCAGCGGAAGGACCACAGCCAGCATCAATACGAAACGCGGCCGCCGCAGCAGAAACAGCACTCCCGCCGAAACTGCCGTCACAATCGCGAGCCATTGCAACGGCAGACGCACGCTTTCGCCGATCCATTCGACGCCCACCATGAACCCGTGATCTTCGGTCAACAAGTCGTAGCGGTCGAGGTAAAACTTGGCCGCCAGTGCGAACAGGAACAGTGCTCCAGTCGCTCGAACAAACATCGAGTCCAGGCTTCCGCCCAGATTCAGTTCCGAGATGTCGATGCCGTTCTGAAACTCCGCGCGCGGAAAGCGATCGCGCAGGCTCCACACGCGATTCGTCACCCAATAGATCGCCATCGTCAGGAACGAGATGCCGAGCACCGCTCGCAGCACGACGTGATAGAAAGGCACGTCGAAAAGATAGAACGTCCAGGGATTGCCAAAGACCGGGTCTGGAGTAAACGCTTCTCCCGACAGCGCATTCGAACCGTAATACCGGACCACGGACCAGTTATCGACGGCCGCCGCCGATACGATCCACGCCAGAATCAGCAGTCCAAACGTCAAAATGCGCGCGTACGCCGGATAACTGCGCAATCCAGTTCCCGCGCTCTTCAGTGCTCGCGCGTGCGCTACCCAGAATGCCGCGAACGCCGCCAGCGTCACTGCAATCTGTGGCGCAACGCTGTATAGCAGTTGGTTGTACCAGGTTTGAAGCTGGCCGACTTCCTTCCACCATTCGTAATCGAGCAGGTAGCCGGCGAACACCCGACCGCCGATCAGCAGGATGAACAGCGCTGCGACAAAGAGCGGAAGACGTGAGAGCACGTACTTAGTCTACGCGGGTTGTTGTTGCGTCATGCAATGCAATGTACCGAGTCCCAATACAAGATCGACGCAATGGATGCCGGTGACGGTCCGTTCCGGGAACAATTCTGCCAGGGTGTTCAGCGCCACGCGGTCGTTCGGATCGTTAAAGGTTGGAACAAGTACGATTCCGTTCGCGATGTAAAAGTTCGCATAGCTGGCCGGAAGGCGTTGGCCGTCGAAATAGACCGGCTTCGGCATCGGCAGCGTCCGGACGCGCAGGTCGCGCCGTTCCTGTAGGCGGCGAAGATTCTCCTGCAACGGCTCGTAATTCGGGTCCGCCGGATCATCTTCGACCACCGTAACCACGGTGTCGACGCTAGTGAACCGCGCCAGATCGTCGACATGCCCGTGCGTATCGTCCCCCGTGATGCCGTTGCCGAGCCAGATCACGTCTCGGATACCCAGGTAGTCTCGCAGTACGCCTTCGATGTCTTCTCGCGACTTGCCCGGATTCCGCTGCTGCACCGGGGACAGCAGGCACTCCTCGGTCGTCATGAGCAAGCCGGCGCCGTTTACCTCGATGCTGCCGCCTTCCAACACGAACGGCGCGCTGAATCGCCTGACGCTGAGTGCCGACGCCACAAATGCCGGAATCGCGTTGTCATGCTCCCAGTTTGCGTACTTGGCCCAACCGTTGAAAATCCAGTCCGTCGCCGCGACCTCGCCCGCGTCGTTCTTCACAAAGATCGGGCAGAAATCACGCGTCCAACTGCGATTCGTCGGATGGTGATAGAAATCGATCGCGTCCCGATTCGCGCCGCTCTTGCGGAACGCCAACCGCGCCCTCTGCTCGTCCGCTTCGCCGCGGACCAGTACGCGCAGCCGTTCCACCTGCGTCACGCACCGCGCGAATTCGCCATACACCCACGCCACCGGATGAAACTTGCCGGGCCAGTCGGTTGTCTCGTGCGGCCAGGCGATCCAGGTCGCTGCGTGGCGTTCCCACTCGGCCGGCATGCGGAAGCCGGTCGCGGAACTCATCGATTCCACCGGTTCAGGATCGGCGCGTAGGCGTCAATGCGCCGGTCGCGCAGGAACGGCCAGTTCCGCCGGATATCCTCCGCCTTCCTCGGATCGCACTCGCCGATCAGAATCTCTTCCTGGTCTTGCGAGCCTTGCGCCATCACTTGCCCGAACGGATCCGCCAAAAACGAATGGCCCCAGAATTCGAGTCCCGTCTTTCCACCCGGATTCACGTCCGCCGGCGGACCCTCATAGCCCACGCGATTTACCGCCGCCACGTAGACGCCGTTCGCAATCGCATGCGACCTCTGAATCGTCTGCCACGCATCCAACTGCGCTGGACCGTATTCCGCCTTCTCATGCGGATGCCACCCGATCGCCGTCGGGTAAAAAAGAATATTCGCCCCCGAAAGCGAAGAAACGCGCGCGCCCTCCGGGTACCACTGGTCCCAGCACACCAGCACCCCGAGCCGCGCGAATGGCGTATCGAAGTTCAGGAACCCGAGATCGCCCGGCGTGAAATAGAACTTCTCGAAGTACAGCGGATCGTCCGGAATGTGCATCTTGCGGTACAGCCCAATGATGTTGCCATCCGTGCCGAGAATCGCCGCCGTGTTGTGATACAAACCCGGCGCGCGCCGCTCAAAAAGACTCGCGACAATCACGACGCCGTGCTCTTTGGCTACCCTGCCGAGCGCGTCGGTCGACGGACCCGGGATGGATTCCGCCAGGTCGAACAGGTCCGCGCTTTCCTCGCGGCAAAAATACTGCGAGCGGAACAGCTCCGGCAGGCAGATTACTTGCGCACCGCGCTTCGCCGCTTCTCGCGACCGGTCGACCGCTTTCTCAAGATTCAACGCGGAGTCCGTCGAGCACGACAACTGCACGAGGCCCACACGAAAAGGATTCATGGACATGCCTCTTCATGATACGGTCCCGCGCGTGAAAACTCGATTACTGCCGGACTTTGCCCCGCTTCCCCTTGCCGCCGCCGCGCGGTTCCACCACCGAAAAATTGAGCTTCTTCTCGACGCCGTCCACCCGATCCAGCCGGACCTCGATTGCGTCGCCCATCGAAAACGTCCGCTTGTTCCGCTGCCCGACGATCTTCCGCGAATTCTCGTTGTACATGTAACGGTCCCCTGGCAGCGTATCGATCGGCACCAGACCCTCCACAAACAACTCGTTCAACTCCACGAAGAATCCGAAGCGCGTCGTCGAAATAATCAGCCCTGCGAATTCATCGCCGACGCGGTCGATCATGAACTTCACTTTCTTCCACTCGACCAGTTCGCGCTCAGCTTCGGCTGCCCGGCGCTCAGTATCGGACGTATCGTTCGCGATCGCCCGCAGATCGCCTTCCGTCAAATGCGTCGATTCGCCTGCGAGCATCGCCTTGAGAATGCGATGCACGATCAGATCCGGATAGCGCCGGATCGGCGACGTGAAATGCGTGTAGCTTGGCGCAGCCAGCGCAAAATGCCCGACGTTGCGCTCCGAATACCGCGCCTGCTTCAACGACCGCAGCATCAGGTAGCTCAGAATCCGTTCTTCCGGTTTGCCCGCGATCTTAGCGACCAGCTTTTGGTACATCTTTGAACTGACCGCGATCTCCGGTTCAGGCAGCGTGACGTCGCGCCGCGACTTCGACCCATCGCGATTGCGCTGCACCACCGGATACCGCCGCACCGGAATCGCGCCAACCCCCAGCGAATAGCCGAACTTCGTCGCGACCTCCTCAAAGTCCATTACGCGCTTGCCGTCCGGCGGCTCATGGATGCGGTAAATCGACGCAACACCCGCGCTTTCGATATGCGCCGCCACGGATTCATTGGCCGCCAACATGAATTCCTCGATAATCCGGTGCGCGATGTTCCGCGGACTGCGCGTCACGCCGGTCATCTCGCCGAATTCGTTGAACTCTACCAGCGGCTCCGGCAAATCAAAGTCGATCGAACCGCGCTTCGTGCGTTTGCGGTTCAGAATCAGCGCCAATTCGCGCATTGCCTCGAACCGCGCGCGCAGCGGATGCGGCTCATTCTCTTCGAGGATCCGGTGCACGCCGGTGTATGTCATCCGGAACGCACTCCGGATCACCCCCGTGCAAAACTCCTGGCCCACCACATCGCCCCGGTGATCGAGTTCGAGTAGCGCGCTCAGCACCAGCCGATTTACTTGCGGACGCAGCGAGCAAATATCCGTCGACAATTCTACCGGCAGCATCGGAACTGCCCGATCCGGAAAGTAAACGCTCGTCCCCCGAAACGCCGCCTGCACCTCCAAAGAACTGGCGCACGTATTGCCGCGCAGCGAACATTGGTATGGACATCCTTCCGAAACCGAACAACGTCCGCGTCTGCCCGGGCAGCCGGAATTGAAGCTCGAACCGGAAAAGAAGGCGCATGCCACCACGACAGTAAAAGGCGCGGACGGAAATGTTTTGGCCGAATTTGCGA
>JBDTTK010000170.1:0-7720 GCA_039930685.1 Bryobacteraceae bacterium
TCCATGCCGAAATAATGCGCAATCTCATGCCAGACCGTGTCGGCCACCATCTGCTCGAGGTGCTCGAGCGAGGTTGCAGCCCGCTCGTGCGGACCCTGATAGATCGTGATGCGGTCCGGGAACGCGAACGGTTCCATTACGCTGCGTTCGGTCCGCGGACGGCCTTCGTAGAGGCCGAGCAGGCCCCCTTGCCTCGACTCCGGCTCGACGACCAGGACGACGTTGTCGAGCAGCTTCCGGAATTTCACCGGAATACGCCCGAGGGCACGGGCTACGAGCTGATCGAAGTCGGCAGGATCCATGCGAGCCTACAGCTAGTGTGGCCGATCCAGATCCAGCCGGCGAGCCGTTGACCTCGGACAATCCGTCGGAGGAGAAGCGCAAGAGGAATTCCGCGCGCTATCGCGCATGCTTCCTCGAGGTTCGAGCCATACTCAATCGCTACGACCCGGCCGGCATCGCCTTTATCGAAGACGAATACGATCCTGAAGTTGCCGAGCTGGTCGCTGGCCTCGAAAAAGCCGTCGAACCGGCGGACTCGATCCGCGTTTTGAACGACGTGTTTCTGAAGTGGTTTAGCGCTCCGTGTCCGCCCGCGATCGCCGTGGACCTGGCGCGTGACCTTTGGCTCGCGCGCGAGCGCACTCGGGATTAGGCCTCCGATTGGCCGATTCGTTGGGCGCTCAGCAGCAAGGCTCTCGGGACATGGAAGCATCCCTTATAGTTGTTGCCTTTCAGCGTATGTGTCAGATTGCCCTGCCGGTCGCAGTAGCCGAACCACTCGCCGTATTCCGGGTCCGCGAAATGGCGGAAGGCGTAGGCGTCGACGCGTTCGAGCCAGCGCGCCCACTTCTCGTCGCCGGTCTCGACTAGACCCAGCACGCAGCCATACAGGGCTTCCGTGTGCGGCCACCACAGTTTCATGCTGGATTCCAGTTGGAGCGTCGGCTTGCCGGCGAGGTCCATGAAGTAATACAGTCCGCCGAATTCGTTATCCCAGCCGAGCTCGAGCGACGCCTCGATCACATCCAGCCATTTGTGAATCCTCGCCGTGCGATCCGGACCCGGCTCTGAAATTGCTTCTTCGCCATGAATCAGGAACCAGGCCACTTCGATCGAACTGCCCGGGCAAAACAGCCGGCCTTCCGGCGTGTCGCCGGTTGCATGCGGAAACTCCTGAAGAATGCCCCGATCCGGATCGTAGAATTTCCCGGCCTCGAGAAGGCACTCGCGGACAATGTTCCGGCATTTGGCATTCCCGGTCGCAAGGAAGATTTCAATCGCCATCGAGAGAATCACCATGCAATCGGCGGACGACTCGGCGGACGCGAAGGGCCGGTCGAGGAGCGCGGGTTCCGCGATCCACCGTCGAATATGCTGAAACAGATCAAGCGCCAGCTCGGTGTATTTCGCGTCGCCGGATGCCTTTGCGTACTCCAGGAACCCGAGTACGGCAAACACTGCCGCGTACGGTTTTCGCTGATACCAGACCGGCTGCGACCCGTCACGCGTGGTGGAGAACCAGCAGCGGCCTTGTGGGTCAAATGCGTAACGCTCCAGAAACTCGGCGCCGCGCCGCGCGATTTCGAGCCATTCGGGATTCCGCTCGACGTCGTTGTAGAATTTCGCGAAACTCCACACTCCACGCCCCTGCATCCAAATGTACTTGCGATCGTCGAAGACCGAGCCGTCGCGGTCGAGGCACGTCAGAAACCCGCCGTACTCGCGGTCGACGCCATGCTTCATCCAAAACGGGATGACCGAGCCGGTGAGTTCGTCCAGGTAGCGGGTCCGGAGCGCTTGAAGGTCCATCAGCATCAGTATCTCGGACGCGCCACCGTCCTAGCGGTTTACCTCTGCCGCCTCGAGCAACGGCTTCCGCAGCTGCAGGAACATCGCCGCCGCCACCAACTGCGCAACCACGCCGAACGTTACGAGGGCAAGTACCGAGACGTCATAGAGGAATCCCATCAGGGCGCTTCCGGCGAACCACGCGACACCGTAGACCGCGTTGAACGATCCGAAGGCGCTTCCGCGTTTATTCATCGAAACCACTTGCGCGATGCCCGGCCGGAGGCAGGCGTCCTGCGCTCCCCGTCCGGCCCCCCAGCAGGCGACGCCCAGTAGAATTCCCGTCGAGCCTCCGAGGAATCCCAGCGGCAGAGAGCAGAGCGACACCAGGATCCCGAATACCAATACGCGCACGCCATACCGGTCGAACAGTCTGCCGAACAACAAGGCCGTGATCCCGTTAACGGCCATCGCTCCGGAATAGACGAGCGGGATTGTGGCTGGTTGGAGCAGTCCGCGGTTCTGAAAATGGAACGCCAGGAGCGGGAAGTCCACGCAGCCGAAGGCGAGCAATCCGGCGGCGGTCACATATGCCCAGAAGACCTTCGGAATAGCGATCTCGCGCACCGGTGCCGGGTCCGCGGCCCTTGCCGGATAGAAGGCGCGCGCGGCTAACAGCGCTACTACGGCCAAGACCGCCGGAACCGCCAACGGCAAGAACGCCGGGCCGAAGCGATTGGTTTCCGCCACCGCGAAGAACATCATCAGAGGGCCTAGCACGGCGCCCGTCTGGTCGAATGCGGCGTGCAGTCCGAAGCCCCAGCCGTGGCCGATTTCTTTGGTGGCTTCCGACAGCAGTACGTCCCGTGCCGGACCGCGTATCGCCTTGCTGGTCCGTTCGGCGATGATCAGCAGCGCGGCCGCCTGCCAGCTTCCGGCGAACGCCAGCGCCGGTACCACCAGTACATTCACGAGGTACCCGGAGATCGTGATCGTCCAGTAGGCGCGCGTGCGGTCCGCGAACCGGCCTGAGAATAGCCGCAAACTGGCCGCGAACATTTCGCCCAAGCCGGCAATCACGCCAACCTGCGAGGCGCTGGCGCCGAGGTCCTTTAGATACGGTCCGATGACGCTGTGCGCGCCTTCGTAGGTCATATCCGCGAATAGGCTGACGATCCCGAGGCAAACGATGAATTTCACCGCAGCCGAACGCCGCGCCGTGACTGTTGATTCACTCACGGCCGGGGTTTCTCTAACTGCGGAAGAGTTTTCATGTGGATGGCTTGGGTATTCGATTCTTCTTGGCGGCGGTTACTTTGGAGAAACCTTAGATCCTCTTTGTAGCACCATGTCACACCAAAAGAATATTGATGGATCAGAGCGAACCGTTCACGCGCGCGGCTGCATCTCTTTTAGGTAGCTGCCCCACGGTCCAACTGGGCAAGGAGGACCCGCTCGCAAATGTCAAATATTTCAAATCGCAGCAGTTTCACTTTCGGCGCGGTATTGTTCGCCGCTGCCGCGCTAGCCGGCTGCGGAGGCTCCGTCGACGCATCCAAAGGCCCCGCCGGGCCGCCGCCGCCGGCCGTTTCCGTCGTCGAGGTTCAGCCGGAAGACATCCCGATCTACAACGAATACGCGGCGCAAACGTATGCCCGCGATTTGGTCGAAGTTCGCGGCCGCGTCGACGGCTATATCGAGAAGCGACTCTTTCAGGTCGGCGCCGACGTCAAAGCCGGACAGCCTCTGTACGTCCTGGATCTGCGGCCATACCAGGCCGAGGTCGCCAAGGCGAAGGGCGAACTGGAACAGGCAGAAGCGAGTCTAGACTTCGCGCGGAAGCAGGTGGCGTTGGCGCAAGCCGAAGCCGACCTGGCGCAGGCTGAAGCGAACCTGCTCAAAGCCAAGCAGGACGTGGACCGCCTCCGCCCGCTGGTCAAGGCCGATGCGGCTTCGCAGCAGGATCTCGACAACAGCCTCGCCGCGTTTCAGGCGAATCAGGCGAACGTGAACGCGAAGAAGGCGAACGTCGAGCAGACGCGGCTATCGACGAAGTCGCAGATTGCCACCGGCATCGGTTTGGTCGAGTCGCGCAAGGCCTCGCTGCGGACCGCCGAATTGAATCTGGAATACGGAACCATTACGGCGCCGATCAGCGGACGAATCGGCGACAGCCTTCTGCAAGTCGGCGGCTTGGTCTCGCGCAATTCCGCGCAGCCGTTGACAACCATCGTGCCGCTCGATCCGATCTGGGTGCGGTTTAAGGTCAGCGAGTCGGCGCACTTGATCTTCGAACGCCGCACCGACAAGTTGCAGGTCCGGCAGCGGCCGCTTGAATTGATATTGTCGGACGGCAGCATTCATCCGTACCCGGGCCACATCGAGAATCTCACCAACCAAATCGACCCCAAGACCGGAACGCTCGAAGTCCAGGGAACCTTTCCCAACCCGCAGCGGATCCTGCTGCCGGGCCAGTTCGGGCGGATCCGCATCAAGTACGACGACAAGAAGGACGTCATTGCGATTTCGCAGCGCGCGATCACGGATTTGCAGGGCCTTCAATCGGTCTTCACCGTCGGCCCGGACAACAAGGTCCAGCCGCGTTTCGTGGTCACCGGCGACCGCGTCGGCGACCGCGTCATCGTTCAGCAGGGACTGAAGCCAGGCGACCGCGTCATCGTCGAAGGCGTGCAGAAGGCGCGTCCAGGCGCGGTGGTGAATCCTAAGCCCTGGGTCCCTGACAGGAAGCCGTCCGAGGGGGCAGGGAAGTAAGCCATGGCAAGATTCTTTATCGACCGGCCCGTGTTTGCGATGGTTATCGCCATCGTGATCGTGATCGTCGGCGCGGTCGCGATTCCGAACCTGCCAATCGCGACCTATCCGGAAGTGGTTCCGCCGGTGGTGCAAATCGTCGCGAGCTATCGCGGCGGCAACTCGATCGATCTTGAGAAGACGGTTGCACAGCCCATTGAACAACAGCTGGTCGGCCTCGACGGCATGTTGTATTTCTTCTCGCGCAGTTCGAATGACGGTGTCCTGACCATCGACGTCACGTTCGAACTCGGCACCGACGTTGACCTCGCAGCCGTCAAGACGCAGAACAAGGTCAGCCTCGCCCTTCCGTCGCTGCCTCCTGAAGTGCAGCGCGAAGGCGTCACCGTAAAGAAAGTCTCGTCGGCGTTCCTCATGGTCGCCAGTTTTTTCGCGACCGACGACCGGTACGACTCGCTGTTTGTGGGCAACTTCGTTTCGATCAACATCCTCGACAAGGCCGGGAGTATCAAGGGTGTTGGCGATACGCGCCTAGCGTCCAAGCAGGACTATGGGATGCGCATCTGGATTGATCCCGACAAGATGGCCAAACTTGGCCTGACCGCGACGGATGTCAACGTGGCAATCCAAGGGCAGAATCGGCAGAATCCGGCCGGTTCGATCGGCCAGCCGCCAGTTCCGCGCGGGACCGACTTTCAATATCCGGTCAACGCCAGCGGCCGGCTGACCGACCCGCAGGAATTCGGCGACATTATCATCCGCGCGGAGCCCGATGGATCCTTCCTGCGAGTGAAAGACATCGGCCGTGTGGAACTCGGCGCGCAGGACTATAAGACCTTTAGCCGCTTGAACGGAAAGCCTTCGGCGCTGATGATTGTCTATCTCGCTCCTGGCGAAAACGCCGTGGAGACAGCCAAGCGCGTTCGCGCGTTTCTGGCCGACGCCAAGAAAAACTTCCCAGCCGGTATCGACTACATCGTGCCCTACGACGCGACGAATTTCGTCGGCGCCGCGATTCAGGACGTCGTGCAGACGCTTTTTGAAGCCGTACTGCTCGTCATTCTCGTGGTCTTCATCTTCCTTCAGAACTGGCGCGCGACGCTCATCCCATTGCTGACCGTCCCCGTCGCCATCGTGGGCACGTTCGCGCTGTTCCCGCTGCTGGGATTCACGATCAACATGACGAGCATGTTCGGACTCGTGCTCGCGATCGGCATCGTGGTCGACGACGCGATCGTTGTCGTCGAAGCTGTGCAACTGAATCTCGACCAGGGCATGAGTCCGCGCGACGCGACCATTCATGCGATGGATGAGGTGTCCGGCCCCGTCGTCGCGATTGCGGCCATCCTTGGAGCGGTGTTCATTCCGGTTGCCTTCCTTGGCGGAATTTCGGGCCAGATCTATCGGCAGTTTGCACTGACGATCGCGGCCTCCGTGTTGATCTCCGCCTTCAATGCGCTGTCGCTGAGCCCTGCGCTGGCCGCCATTTTGCTGCGTCCCACGAAGCAATCGAACGGGCCGCTGGCCAAAGCGTTCGGCGGATTCAATAAAGCATTCGAGTGGGCGACGAACGGCTACCTGAAAGGGGTCCGCGGGCTGATTCGCAAAACCGCGCTGACGCTTGCAGGACTCGTCGGTTTCTTCGTCCTTACAGGTGTCCTCTTCAAAACGCTCCCCGGCGGATTCCTTCCCGACGAGGACCAGGGCGTGTTCTTCGTCGCGGTCCGCCTGCCGGACGGCGCGTCGATCGAACGCAATCAAAAAATATCGAGCCAGATCGAGAAAATGGTGCTCTCCATCCCCGGCGTCCAGGCCTGCACCACCAATGGCGGCCTCGACATTACGACCGCGACCAACAATCCGAATGTCAGCACGTTGATCGTCACGCTGACACCCTGGGAAGAGCGGAAAACGAAAGAGCTTCAATTCTCAAGCATTCTCGGTCAGGCGCAGCGAAAGTTCTCGACCGTTGAAGGCGCCATCGTTTTTGGCTTCGGGCTGCCGCCCATCCTCGGACTCTCGAACGCCGGCGGCTTCGAATTCATGCTCGAGGACCGCGCCGGCGGCGACATCGATCAACTCGCGCAGGCGGCCCAGGTGGTCGTCGATGAGGCGCTGCAATCCCCGGCCATCGGCAACGCGAACAGCAGCTTCCGCAACAGCGTTCCGCAATACAAAGTCGACGTCGATACGGACAAGGTCGAGGCGCTCGGCATCCCCATCACCGACGTCTACAATTCGCTCCAAACGTTCCTGGGCGGGCTCTACGTCAACGACTTCAACCGCTTCGGCCGGACGTGGAAGGTGCTGCTGCAAGCCGAACCGGCCTTCCGCGATAAGCCCGACGACGTCAACCGCTTTTACGTCCGGAGCTCGCAGGGCGACATGGTTCCGCTGGCGACGCTCCTCAAGATCAGCCGAGTAACAGGACCCGAAGTCATCTACCGTTACAACCGTTTCCGGACCGCGAAGATCATTGGCCAGAACGCCCCCGGTTACTCGTCCGGCCAAGCGGCTGCCGCGATGGAGAAGATCGCCGCCGCCGGATTGCCGCAGGGCTTTGGGTACGAATGGACCGGCACAATCTTCCAGCAGAAGCTCACGGAAGGCAAGGAAGGATTCATCTTCGGCTTTGCCGCCATTCTCGTCTTCCTGTTCCTGGCCGCGCTGTACGAGAGCTGGGCGATTCCCTTCGCCGTCGTCCTCGCAGTGCCCCTCGGACTCTTCGGAGCCCTCGTCGCCGTCTGGATGCGATCCTACGCCTACGACGTCTACACGCAAATCGGCATCGTCACGCTCATCGGACTCGCCGCCAAGAACGCCATCCTCATCGTCGAGTACGCCAAGCTGCGCCGCGAGGAAGGCCTTTCGATTTACGATTCCGCTCTGCGCGCCGCGCAATTGCGGCTCCGGCCCATTCTTATGACCTCGTTCGCGTTCATTCTCGGCGTCGTGCCCTTGATCGTCGCCACCGGCGCCGGGGCCGCCTCCCGCCGCGCGCTTGGCACGGCGGTCTTCGGCGGAATGAACGCCGCGACGCTCCTCGCCATTTTCTTCGTGCCGGTGCTCTACGTCGTCACGGAACGCATCGCCGAGCGTGGCAAACGGATTCCGGCGACGGGCGCGCGCTCGGAGGACCTCGCCGCTGAACTCGAAC